>NZ_JBFULJ010000909.1:0-1519 GCF_056400385.1 Priestia sp. P5_B4 | reverse complement strand
GATACAGGCCGCTCAGATGTATTAATGGTGGTCAACTTAGATACGAGCCACAATAAAGCAAAAGTTATGCCGATTCCTAGAGATACGCGCGTGCACATTGATGGAAAAGGAACGGATGAGAAAATTAATCATGCTTATCGATACGGAGGCATTCCTTTAACCGTGCGCACGGTTGAGAACTTCTTAGATGTCGATGTCGATTATTATGTGAAAGTAAATATGGAAGGCTTTAAAGATGTAGTAGATGAACTTGGCGGAGTATACGTTAAGAACCCGTTTCCTTTTGTGTTTGATTCATTTATCTTTCCTGAAGGAGAAAATGCGTTGGACGGCGAAAAAGCTCTTGCCTATGTGCGGATGAGACACGAAGATCCAAAAGGAGATTTAGGTAGAAATAATCGCCAGCGCCAAGTAGTGGAAGCTCTATTAGATAAAGGAATGAACATGTCAACGGTGAAAAACATTCCAAGTCTCCTCACGCTTGTAAAGAAGCATATTCGAACGAATATTGATGTCAGCGATGCATTTACGATGTATAACGTTATTAAGAAGGGCCGGCCTGATTTCGAAACGGTAACCGTAAAAGGAGAAGGACAAATGGTAGATGGTACATGGTATTATGTTGTCAAACCATCTGAAAAAAAACAGCTGAGCGCTATGTTTCAACAAACTCATTAATAAGAAAGAGGACTGAAGAAATTCAGCCCTCTTTTTATTCACCAATTTCTTCTTGRCGCTGCAAGCAGGAAATTTGTTTTTTCTCTGGATGTACACCAAATGTATAGCCCCACGTTTGCAATTTATCTAGAATGATTTCGTCTTTTTTAAAGCCAAAGATCATCACTACATCTTGGTTTTCATCTAAAAGCAAATACTTTTCATCTTTGCGCCACATCGTTAAGTTTGACGCATAGAAAAGATTCCAGCCGTTATTCATGCGATGACCGGTTGCTTGGTTTTTATAGTTGACAATCATATTTCTTCCTCCATTAGTGAATCTTTCTAAAAGTAAAACTTCAAAGAATATTATAAACGTTCTATTCCTAGAAATCTATTATTTATCCTGTTGAGGGGAAATCGCCGTGATGTTTATAAAATACATGTGATAAAAGATTTAGTATATAGGGATATATTTGGATAAAACGAGAATTAATAAGTAAGAAAACGGAGAAAAGAAGGGTCTAAAAGCGTATATAATTGAAAAAATTATAAGTTATCTAGCTTTAAAGACTTAAAAACACGCTTTTCAGACCATGGATATGCTTTTTCAAATTTCTACCTACAAGAAAGAAGGCAGAGGCGCGAAATGTGTAGGTGAATCTAAATGAGTTTACGGTAAACATGAGGCCCCAAAACGTGGTACACGCTAGAAAAGGGGGAAATTCAACGATGTCAAAAAAAGCGCTATGGATTAAAAATGCTTCGCAAGTTGTAACGGCCAAAGAAAATAAAGGTCCTTTAGCTGGAAAAGAAATGAGAAACTTAACGGTGATTGAAAATGGCTCAGTCTGGATAGAAG
>NZ_JBFULJ010000908.1:0-1526 GCF_056400385.1 Priestia sp. P5_B4 | reverse complement strand
AACACGGACAAAACGCGTATTACGGGCAAGGACAATAAAAGACTTACATACAGAAAAGGGGATTATCATGTTAAAAACAGCTCAAAAAGAATTTTGGTTTATTGTTGGTTCACAGCATCTTTACGGAAAAGAAGCGCTAGCAGAAGTAAAAGCACACGCGCAAACGATGACTGATGCTTTAAATGAAAGCGGTGTCTTGCCTTATTCGATTGTTCTGCAAGATTTAGCTGTGAATGCTGACACGATTACAAAGATGATGAAAGAAGTGAATTACCGAGATGAAGTTGCCGGCGTAATTACGTGGATGCATACGTTCTCGCCTGCAAAAATGTGGATTCGCGGTACCAAACTACTGCAAAAACCGCTGCTTCATTTAGCAACACAATTTAACGAAAGCATTCCTTGGGAAACGATTGATATGGACTTTATGAACTTGAATCAGTCCGCTCACGGTGATCGTGAATACGGCTTTATCAACGCTCGTTTGAACAAGMAAAATAAAATCGTAGTAGGCTACTGGGAGCGCCCCGAAGTACAGCAGCAAATTGCACAGTGGATGGACGTAGCCGCTGCTTATAACGAAAGCTTCAACATTAAAGTTGCGCGTTTCGGTGACAATATGCGCAACGTCGGCGTAACGGAAGGAGACAAAATTGAAGCGCAAATTCAATTTGGCTGGACGGTTGACTACTTCGGAATCGGTGACCTTGTTCAATATGTCAATGCCGTTACGGAAGAAGAAATCAATGATTTATTTGCTGAATATGCAGACGCGTATGAATTTGTCTACGGTGATTATTCTGCAGAAGACTGGGAGTCTAGTGTAAAAGTACAGGCAAGCTATGAAATTGCGATTAAACGTTTTCTAGATGAAGGCGGCTACAGCGCCTTTACCACTAACTTTGAAGATCTATACGGTATGAAACAGCTTCCAGGTCTAGCCGTACAGCGCTTGATGGCACAGGGCTACGGCTTTGCTGGTGAAGGAGACTGGAAAACAGCGGCGCTTGATCGCTTGCTTAAAGTGATGAGCCATAATCAGTCAACGGGCTTTATGGAAGACTACACGTATGAATTGGCTCCCGGACGTGAGTCAGTGCTTCAATCACACATGCTTGAAGTAGACCCAACGCTAGCGGTAAACRAACCAAAACTAATCGTTTCTCCCTTGGGTATCGGTAACCGCGAAGATCCGGCCCGCTTAGTGTTTGACGGTAAACAAGGAGAAGGCGTAGTGGTTTCCATGGCTGACTTCGGCACGCATTACAAGCTGTTAATTAACGAAGTATCGGCATTTGAGCCGGAAGTTCCAGCTCCACATCTTCCAGTAGCGCGCGTGCTTTGGAACATTAAGCCGAACTTCCAAGACGGCGTTAAAGCGTGGATTGAAAACGGAGGAGGCCATCATACGGTTCTTTCATTAAATTTAACGACCGATCAAATCGTGAGCTATGCAAAGCTTGTGGATCTAGAGTACGTCATTATTAAGTAAGCATCACTACTTCCGAGGGAGCGCTGCTTCCTTG
>NZ_JBFULJ010000907.1:0-1528 GCF_056400385.1 Priestia sp. P5_B4 | reverse complement strand
GAATATAGCATAGCTTCTTTCCTTTTCATTTTTATAAAAGTAGAATACTTTTTTACTATTCTATCTCTATAGACAAATTAAGCCTTTTTTCATCATAATCGTAAAAAAACCGCGTTTTTTCTATATCTTTAGACGTATTGTTACAAACTTGTAATATAAAACCCACCATTTTGTCATGAGTTTGTTACATATTGCTGATAGAATAAGAGACAACTATTGGAAATAAAGGAGAAATATTAGATGAAAAAACACATTTTTACATTAGGGGCCACAGCTTTAGTATCAATTGGAATTGCAGACGCAGCATCAGCTGACACAGACACGCATAAAGTAAAAGCTGGAGAAACGTTATTCAGCATCTCACAGCAGCATAATGTAACAGTTGAAGACTTAAAAAAGTGGAATGGTCTTTCTTCGACATTAATTTATGCAAACCAAACACTACAAATTGGATCTACATCTACTGACTCTTCATCTAGTTCAACTCCAACTACGACATCTTCAAACCATACATATACAGTAAAATCAGGCGACACGCTTTATCGTATCGCTAAAAACAACGGTACTTCTGTACAGCAGCTAAAAGAGTGGAATAACTTATCTAGTCATTTAATTTATGTGAATCAAGTATTAAAAATAAGCGGAACAGGAACTGTTTCATCATCACCTTCAGCACCTGTACAAGAAAAAACAAACGAAACGCAAGCATCCCCGGCTCCTAGCAACAGTAAAAGTTACAAAGTTCAGCCTGGAGATACAATGTGGAGCGTAGCACAGCGACACGGCATTTCAATTTCTCAATTAAAACAGTGGAATAACTTATCGTCTAATACGATTTACATTAATCAAGTGCTACAAGTAGGCGGACAAGCTGCAACTCAAGCAAAACCATCAACGCCAGCGACTACTGCTCCTTCAACACCGTCGACTTCAACGCCGGCACCTGCTCCAGTGCAAGAAAGCAAGTCGGTTTCGAAAGAGATTACGGTTGAAGCAACAGCTTATACTGCTTACTGTGCAGGCTGCAGCGGAATCACTGCTACAGGCATCGACCTAWGGTCAAATCCTAATCGAAAAGTAATTGCAGTTGATCCTCGCGTGATTCCATTAGGTTCTCGCGTATACGTAGAAGGTTACGGAGAAGCAATTGCTGGAGATACTGGCGGTGCCATTAAAGGTACTCGCGTTGATTTATTTATGGCATCTCAAAGCTCAGCTTTAAATTGGGGACGCAAAACGGTAAAACTTCAAATTTTAGATTAATCACTAAAAGCAGAAGCGTGTTAGTCGCTTCTGCTTTTTAATTTTTTTTCAAACATAATCATATCGATAGCTTGCAAGCCATTCTCGTAAACCGGTGGAACGTACTGCAAAAAGAAATTCTTTTTGACACCCCTTTGATAAAAGCCTGCCTTTTTATAAAATGCTATGTTTTCAAGGCTGGAGTCCGCTGTTCCTACAATCATTTTAGAATATTGGTTACGTTTATACAGTACTTCTAACTTTTTAATGACTTTGCTGCCGATTC
>NZ_JBFULJ010000906.1:0-1531 GCF_056400385.1 Priestia sp. P5_B4 | reverse complement strand
GAAGAGCAAGTCCTCCGTCCGTTACATATTCAAATTGAAGCTTGATTTTTTTACCCTTAAACTGCGTTAAGTCATAGCTTTTATCTTCCCATTTTCCGCCGGAAGTTTCAGCAGAACCGTCTGCATTATTCGCTTTATCACCAATTGTATCTAACAGAACTTTTGAACCGTCAGGAAGAATCGCATTTACATATAAATAATCGTATTCTGCCTCTACTTCATAGAACGCTTTATAATTAAACGTCGCTGTTTTGGCCGCTGTTAAATCAAACTCTGGCGTCGTCATTGTCGTATGCAGATCGTCTCCGCGTTTACTGTAGTAGTAGTTGCTTCCAAACTCAGGCTTAATCCCTTGAACAGCTTTTTTAGGTAAATTAATCTTTACAATACCCGGTCTTTTGGATTTTGTCACGCTTTGATCAACCACGCTCACAGAGCCCGATTTTGTAATGTTTTTGCTGTCGATTTGTTGAATATTTGCCCAGTTTCCACCCATATTTGCTTGGAAAAACTCTTTATTTTGCGGGGAGAAACTTGTCGGTTCTGTTCCAGCTACTTCACCAGCCCAGCTCCCTCCGCTCATAATTGACCAAACGCCTACCGGCTCACCTTGACCCGTATACTGTGTATCATACTCATCCGGCAAACCTAAATCATGGCCAAATTCATGAGCAAAAACGCCAACTGCTCCGTCTTCTGGTTCAATTGTATAATCATAAGCAGCCATATTTGTTCCAGGAACTTTATACACTTGTCCCAAAGTAGAGCGATGAGACCAAATAGCATCGTTTCCTAGTTTACCTCCACCTGCTTCTTGCCCAGTTCCAGCATGAATGACCATTAAGTGGTCCACTATGCCGTCAGGCTCATTGCGGTTGCCGTCTCCATCGATATCATATTGATCGAACTGATCATAATCTGAAAGGTTCATGCCGCTTTTTGCTGCTGCAGCAAGCGCTTCTTTTACAAGATTACGAGGTCCTTTAGATCCAGGCGCATTATCGTTTCCTCCCGCTGGATTGTCTGCTCCGTATTCTTTTGCGTTTCCAGGGACAGTTAACCAGTCAGAAACCGTTCCATCTACTGTGTAACTGCCTCCAGACTGTTCTTCATAATATTGCTTAAACGTTTTAATTTTCTTACCGTTAAATAGCGTAAAGTCTTTCTTTCCAAACATTAATTGCTGATAGTGATTTCGGTTAAAATCTTTTGCATACATGTAACCAGGTTCTTGAACGACATTGTTATGCTTAAAGTCTGCGTATTCGACTAAAAGAACAAGAACTTTATCTTTTCTCACTTGTCCGTTATATTTGGCCTGAGCTGCAGGTTTAACGTTTACCCCGTTCCCCGAATTGTTTCCTTGAGACTTAATATTAGCAAATTCGCCTCGTTGAAACTTTTCTTTTTGTTTTGTTTGCATTTCTTTCGCTTTCAAATCAATTTTGCTAGCTTTATGTCCCTTCATGCTCTCTTTATGTGCATCTTTTTTGCTTATGTAAGAAGTAACGGCTTTCTTCACTTCTTGCGG
>NZ_JBFULJ010000905.1:0-1535 GCF_056400385.1 Priestia sp. P5_B4 | reverse complement strand
GTGATAAACCTCACTGCGTGTGTATCTGATATCTGCTTATATTTTACCACTCTTTTACTCGTCAATCAAAATGAAATCGCTATATTTCTTTAATTTTTTTTACTTTTTTAATAGTCTTACTACTTTTTGAAAGCGTTTTATAAGTAAATCTGATTAAAGGTCGAATCAGGTGTTAATTAATTGTTATTGACATAGCTTTTGGCAAAATTAAATTGCTTGAAATATGTTTTATGACTATTAAAAAAAAGAAGCAGCGTTTTGCTTCTTTTTTAAAACTCATCTACGATTTTTTCAACGTCTTCAAAATAACCATCATCTACTTCTGTAAGCTTGTTGCTTTTCGCCGCTTCGAGTAAATGAGTGAACCAAGTTAGTTCTACTTTCAAATGCATAATCGTGCGCATAATGATCGACAGATTTGCAATGGAATGATCCACCTTTTTAACTTGGTACAAATTTTGCATTTTTTCTAAATAAGCTGCCGTTTCCTCAATCTTTTTTTCTAAAGCAGAAGCCACTTTTTCTTGATCGACGTAAGAAGTAAATGAAAGCGCAGCATAAACTGGTCTATGCATATGCTCTTTTTTTAATAGCTGTTCAAAATAAAGGCGCTCAAATTCTTCTCTTCCTGCATCCGTAATAGAATAAACGGTCTTTTCAGGTCTGTTCGTCTCTCGAATCACATCGACTACTTTMACTAGCTGATTTTTTTCAAGCGTATCAAAAGCATAATATAAAGAGCCGCTTGCCAGTTTAATATAGTGCTTCATTTGTCTTTCATTAATGGTTTGCTGAATTTCATAAGGGTGCTTGTTTCCTTCCATTAATAAACCCAATATGACTAATTTAACACTCATAACACCTTTCACCTCTTGACATGCATCTTATTTAGTAGAAAAAGCACGAACATCTTCGTGCTTTTTCTATTTTTGAGCTGCAGGTTCCTTAGCTTCTACCCGCTTTTTAGGGGGAACTTCTACTCGTTCATTTCCCATTAAAAAGACAGTAATGATAGCTACTGCAATTGGAATAAGAGCAAGCATAAATGCATACGTGATCGATGTAGACATAGCATCAACAATCTTATCTAATATTTGAGGCGGAATGCTGTTTCTTGCACTTGATTGAAAAACTGCACTCGGATCTCCTATTTGAGAAAATGCTCCTTGTGATCCATTTCCCATACCTTGAAAATTGCGCTGCAGCTCATTTGTAAATGTATTGCTTTGAATCGTTCCAAAAATCGTAACTCCCAGCGTCATTCCTAAAGAACGTGCAAATGAGTTCGTTGAGTTGGCAGAACCTCTAAACTGTGGATCCAGCTTATGCGTTGAAGAAGTTGGTAAAAGAGAAAAGCTAAATCCTACGCCAAACCCAGTCAAAATCATGAATACCGTTAGCATCCAACGAGGTGTATCAGGTTCCATTGTTCCTAATAAAAACATTCCTACTGCAAATGAAAAAACGGACATAATCATTAAGTTTCGAAAGCTTGTTTTTGTGAGAAAAATCCCGCCGATAGCACTTCCTGCTAC
>NZ_JBFULJ010000904.1:0-1537 GCF_056400385.1 Priestia sp. P5_B4 | reverse complement strand
CAATAAAATCGCTCACTTCTTTAGCCGACCGGTCGCTCATGACGCCGTACGTTTTCAGTTTATCAAAACCAAAATCAACTACTTTTTTATTTCGAGAACCCGTTAATACTTGAGCAATCATCATTTTACCGAAACGTTCGCCCATACGAATCATACAAGATAATACTTTTTGCGTATCGACTGTTACGTCTATTTCCACACGATCATCCGTACAATTGCTGCAGCGTCCGCACTCATGCGCTTCACTTTCTCCAAAATAATGAAGAATATATGCCTGTAAACAGCCTTCTGTATGACAGTAGTTCACCATATTTTGCAGCTTTTCRAGGTCTTGAATCTGCTTTTTAGGATTCGACGTTGACTGTTCAATCAAAAAGCGCTGCACGCGAATATCCTGAGGTGAATAAAGCACGATACACTCACTTGGCAGTCCATCACGACCAGCACGGCCTGCTTCTTGATAATAGCTTTCCATATTTTTCGGAAGCTGATAGTGAAGAACAAATCTAATATTCGATTTATCGATCCCCATTCCAAAAGCAGAGGTAGCCACCATCACCTGCACATCATCTTGCAGAAAGCGGTTCTGCTCTTCATCACGGCTGTTCCCATTCATACCAGCATGGTATTTTGATACATTAACTCCTGACTTTTGCAATCTAGCATGAAGTTCTTCAACATCCTTACGCGTAGCGGCATAGATAATACCCGCTTCTTGGTCATTTTTACGGATATACTCCTCGATATAGCTGATTCTATCCTGACCTTTCATGACAGCGAACGATAAATTTTCACGTTCAAACCCAGTCATCACCGTGTACTCTTCATTAATATGAAGAGCTCGGCAAATATCTTCACGCACTTGAGGCGTCGCCGTAGCCGTCAGCCCCATCACAATCGGAGCATTAGACAGCTTGCTGATCAGTTCATTGATGCGCAAATAACTTGGTCTAAAATCATGGCCCCACTGTGAAATACAGTGCGCTTCATCTACCGCTACAAGCGGAATAGGAAGCATTTGAAGCTGCTCTAAAAATTGCGGAGACTCCAGTCGTTCCGGCGCTACATAAAGCAGCTTATATTCGCCAAGCGCGACTTCTTCTAAGCGCTGCTGCACCTCCGTGTGCGTCAGCGAGCTGTTAATATACGTAGCCGGAATACCAGCTGCGTTCAGCGTGTCTACTTGGTCTTTCATCAAGGAAATCAACGGAGAAATAACTAGTGTTGTTCCCTCTAAAAGCAACGAAGGAATCTGATAACAAAGCGATTTCCCTCCCCCTGTCGGCATAATACAAGCGGTATTGTGCCCTTCTAAAACATAACGAATCGACTCTTCCTGCCCTTTTCGAAATGAATCATAGCCAAAATAGGACTGTAAATGTGTTAAAGCTTGTTCAAATTGCAAAATTGCGTCCTCCTTTAAAATAAGTAGAAATAGTGGTTGAGGAATTAAGTTAGAAGAAATTGAGACGTAGAGCTTTATTTTATCAAATCTTGGAGGAAGTTGCACAGAATTCGTTGATTTAAGGTTATAGCA
>NZ_JBFULJ010000903.1:0-1540 GCF_056400385.1 Priestia sp. P5_B4 | reverse complement strand
CTATTACGTTATATCCCGTTGAAAATAGTAAAGAAACAGCTCAAATGAACTTAAATTATCTAGGTGGTAAGGTAGAATCCGTAGGAGATTTTGGGATTAATTTAGACACTTCAAATAATCAAAATGGAATTGCAGTAAGAGACGCAAGGTTAAATAAAGAAGGGAATTTCAAAGAAAAAGTAAAGATTGATGCTAGTAAAGATGTAATTAAACCTGAATATATGATTTTAACGGTTAAATGGAATGAAAAGTCAGAAGATATGATTTTAAAAGTTAAGTAATTAGGGAGAAAAGGCACCTTATACTCATATATATCAAATATTCCCTCAGTTCTTTATCCTTACTATTTGTTAAAATATAATATTATATATCAGGAATTTTATTTTTGCAGTTTAGATTAATATAGTAGCGTTTTTTTGAAAAAGTCCTTAGCTTACATAATTTCTGGTTGATTCCTTAAAAGGTGAATGCCCCCTCATGTCTTCTGAGTAGGGGGGCACTATAAGAACATTTTTAAAAATCTAATAGAGGATTATTAATGCTCACTTTCGTCTATTTCGTCTTATTTTTACGTAAGTAGTCGGTGATGTACCAATGGCGTTCCCGCAGGAGTCTAATGCTTTTACTTGAAAATAGGGGCCAACTGCCTGAACATGAATATCTGTTTCAAATCCAGTACGAGGGCTACTAAATATCACTACTGACAATTTAAAAGGCGTTGGTCCTGCAAGTAACTGCCAAGCAACTGTTTCTGTTGAACCATTCCATGATGCGTAAGCTGTAGCTTGACCGTCATGCAATAAGTCTACCGTTATGCTAGGCGGGTAAAGTGGTAGACCTACCCACTTATTTTTAAACGCTCGATAAGAAAGATTCTGATTTGGATACCGCATATCATACAACAAATTAAATGAAGGATTTCTTTGTGTATTACCAGCATTCTTAAATTCTGAAAGGTAGGGCTCTTGCCCCCACCCAATGAGTTGATTTCCATTAGAAAGCTTTTGCGCATTTCCTTGACTTGGAACATATAAAGCTGGGTCATGATAATACGTTCGATCTACATTGGCGACCTTGTGTTTATAGTCTAAGTGAAGAATTAAACCACGCGCCTGTCCCTCAGGAGGAGAGGTTGAAGAGGCACAGCAGGCGTCATCAAACAAGCTTATCCTATTTTCGGACCTATAGCGCGCATCATGCTGCCAAGAAAATGCAGCGTTCGGTCCAAGCTTAAAATCACTTTGTTTTCCACCAAGTTGCCAAATTACCTTTCCCGTTTTTTTATCAATGTTATAAATGGCCCACATATTACRCATACTCACTAGAAGTGTATTGTTTGGCCCTTCTTCGACTGAATTTACGTGGTAACAATCCCATATATTATTAGAACTTGTCGCGGATGAAGCAGGTACCACTGAATCAGCTGGATTRATATGTTCAAGTGCACTCCAAAAGAAGAGAAGCTCTCCCGTCTCAATGTCTACTTCTTGAATAGAGTAGTCATCAAAATACCCGCGTAATGGTCCACCATACTTAGATA
>NZ_JBFULJ010000902.1:0-1541 GCF_056400385.1 Priestia sp. P5_B4 | reverse complement strand
GGTTAAAGATCCTGAGGTTTATTCTCTTTTTGAATTTACTTTAGAACTGGCTGAAAAACATTTGCACGTGCTTAGAGATATTTTTAAAGATGAAAAATTAGATTTGCCGATTGGCTTTACTGATAAAGATGTAAACCTAGATGCTCCCCCTTTGTTTACGGACACCTTTTGGTTAGTGTATATACACGAAATGACCATGCACGGGTTGGCTGGATATAGTATATCTTTTAGTGTTTCAGCACGCAAAGATATACGTGACCATTATTATCAATGCAATATTGATGCGATGGACCTTTATAATAAATCGATTGAAATTCTTATATCGAAAGGTATTTATCAACGATCTCCCTACTTTTCTAAAACAGAAAGAGGTCAATCGATTACAGAATGGGGATATGTTATGGACTTATTCGGAGACAAAAGACAGCTGAACTCAATGGAAGCTGGAAATGTTTATTTTAACTTAAAAAAGAGTATCGCAGCTAAAGCGCTTGTGAATGGCTTCAAACAGGTAATGAAAGATAAAGATATCCATAGCTTTATGGAGGAATGTTTGCACACAGCCAGTAAGAATATAAGCATTTTTTCTTCTTTACTTCAACAAGAAAACCTGCAGTCTCCACACTTGATGGATGCTGAAATTACAAATTCTGACGTAGCCCCATTTTCTGATAAACTAATGGTATTTCATGCGGGATTTTTGTTTCATTTAGCTACTACATATTATGCTGCAGCTATGATAACTAGTATGAGAATAGACGTAGCCGGACATTGTGATGCTTCTATTTTAAGGGATTTGAAAACCATCTCTTCTTTTGGCCGAATAATGATCAAAAAAGGATGGATCGAAAAACTGCCAAGAGCAGATGATTGGAAAGAATTGTCTTAATATCCTGCGAACTTACCTGTAAATAAAAAACATCACGCAGAGCGTGATGTTTTTTAAAGTGATTCAATTTTAGTCAGGTGCAGCTGTTTATTGCTGTAGGAAACGGTATAGGTTCGATAATACTCTTTTTCCTGACTTTGACCGTTCGTTGTAATTGAAATGACTTCTTTCGTTTGGATTGTATAGACCGCTTCGTTCTCTTCTTCACTCACAGATTCCACGTCTAATACCGAATAATCAACGAGTTCTTCTCGAATGTCTCTTTCGTACAGCATTTTCACAAGCTGCTTTTGATCATTCCACAAAACACTATCCCGCTGGATATAAGGCTGTACGTGTTCAAATTTATTCGTGTTAATGGACTTTGTTAAATCTCGCAAATAATGTTCAATGAAAATATCCGCTGTTTCTTGATCAACTTTTTGGATGTTTTTTAAATTAAAATCTTTTTCTTCCTTCTCTTCTTTTTCTTTTTCACCTTCTTTAAAATCGTCGATTCGCTGAGAACTGTTTTTGCTGATGGCATACGTTTTATTATTCTCTTTGAAAACCAAGATTTCTTCCTTTTCGCCTTTTTCATTTGTGCGGGTAGATTCACCTTGATATGAAATATCACTAGAAGGATTAATTGACTTTACGTATTTGATATATT
>NZ_JBFULJ010000901.1:0-1542 GCF_056400385.1 Priestia sp. P5_B4 | reverse complement strand
GTGGATATCCTGTATCCCACTGCTGGCGCTCCTTTATACTCATATACGGGAGGTCAGCATACTTTGTTTCAACAAACACCTGAACAAGCAGCTCTCCTTTTTTCAGCTGCAAACGCCGCTGAAAAAGATCGTGAATCGAATGGAGCTTTATTCCACTGAGATCTGCCACTGCGAGTTGACTATCCGCTAGAAGGAGCGGCAATACGGCTTCTCGATAAAAGATATGCCCACAAATATTTCCTCCCAGCGTTATTTTATTTCGAGCCGTGTGATCAGCCACTTCGCTAGCAGACTTACTTAATAAAGGAAATAAGTTTTTCTCTTCCAGTTCAGTCAACGTTACACCTGCACCAAAAATCATCCAGTCTTCATCGGCTTCTGCTTTTTGAAACTCGGGTATATTTTTTATATCAATGACAGCATGGGTAACAAACAAACCCAACCTGCCCAATGTCAGAATTTCAGTGCCTCCAGCATAATAACGCGGCTGTTTGCCTTGATTCTCTAACTCTTGAAATAAGGCAACTGCTTCTGAAACGGTAGCAGGTTTGTGATATTCAAAGTCAAATGAAATCATCAGCATTCCCTTCTTTCATTCTCCAAATTAATTCTGGAATAAGCGGAAGGTGGTTTAATTCTGTTTCTGCTGCCACCGTTAAGCTGTTTCCTAAAGAAGCCGGCATACCAAGCAGCCCGTGTTCTCCCACTCCTCTAGCTCCGTAGGCCGCATCTAATTGAGGCGTATGAACAAAATCTACTACGTACTCCGGATGCTCTCCGTAGCGAAGAGGACGATATTTCCGAAGCTGAGGGTTTAAAATACGGCCATTTGAATCAAACCAAAATGTTTCTCTTCCGGCAAACGATAGGCCCATACTCATCGCTCCCATGACTTGCCCTCTTGCCATTTTCTCGTTTAACACGGTTCCTATGTCAATAACAGAGACTGCTTTTACAATACGATATCTATACGTTCTAGGGTTATATTCCACTTCAACTCCTTCAGCTGCTACCGTCCATTCAGGACCGGGACGCCCAGCTCCCGTTTCTTTATCCAAGTAGGTCATCCCTCTTAAAATATAATTGCCCCTCCCTATGATTTGCCCTCCAATTGCATTTCCGTTCGGATATTTATAACCATATACAATTTCTTTAAAGGCCAAGGAGGTTTCAGGCTCATCCCGTAAAAAAACTTTTTCATTTTTTATTTCGATATCTTCCTCAGAAGCTCGAAATATACAAGAAGCTATCTTTTTTAATTGGTTAATCACATCTTCAGCCGCTTCTAAAACCGCTCTTCCTGCCATAAAAGTGCCTCTGCTAGCCACCGTTTTCCAATGTTCAGGAGTCGTTTGAGTATCTACTTCCATTCGCACATGAATACGTTCCACGGGCATCTGCAATTTTTCAGCCAGTATTTGCGCGAGCACTGTTTTGGTCCCCGTACCTAATTCAATAACCCCAGACATCAAATTCACGCTTCCATCAGGATTGAATGTGAGAATAACACCTGAACCTGCGTTTGTTTCAATAGTGGAGGTT
>NZ_JBFULJ010000900.1:0-1543 GCF_056400385.1 Priestia sp. P5_B4 | reverse complement strand
ACTAGCATCCACTTTTTCACTTAGCACTCAACCTTTCTTATTTTCTTTTCTGCTATCTTCTTTTCGATTTTCGTTTCTTTAACTCTTTCATAATAATGGGTACAGCTTTTTTTATTCCTTTTTTTACAGCGGGGCTTTTTAACAGTCTCGATAGTTTTGACATTTTTAAGCTCCTCTCTCATTTTGAAATAACAAAAAACACCTTTACCACATGTGGTAAAGGTGTTTGTATCCAGACCTTTACCAATGGCAACATTGGCAAAGGTCTCGCTAACAATTTGCATTGTCAATAAAGCCGGAGATAATAATCTCGAAATGACGACTTTACTGCAAGAGCTACTCCCCTTTGAGCAAAACAGCATTTTTTGTTAACACAATCATAACGCACGTTCCTGATTATCGTCAACTTATACGAAATTAGTACACGTCTTTTTTGGTAAATACCAGAAACGACACGAGCAGCCCCGCAAGTCCCCAAATGGTTAAAACACCCAAGGAAAACCCTAATGTCATTCCTTCAGTCGGAGGAGCTGTGCCTTGCAGATAAGAAGTTAAATTTAAATTAACCATAAACAAATACTTAGCCGAATGCCATGAAGAAACCATGCTGCTTAAAATCGTACCTGCAATCAAACAAGCAAGCATCACACCCATACCCGCAGCTGTACTTTTAATTAAAACAGATAGCATAAAAGCAAGCGTTCCAACAACAAGTGAGACAAACCAAGCAAGACCAAACTCCATTAAAATATATCTCCACTGCGAAATTAAATGAACGTCAGCTGTATTTAAGTCATTTCCCTGCACGCTAAATCCCGTAAGAATAGGGGCTGTCCAGCCTTTAAATCCAAATACACCGCCAGAAATGAGGTACGACAAAACGCCAAACATTAAAATTAAAAACGAGACGGACATGACGAGCGTGATATATTTACTAAGCAGGATTTTCCACCGTTTCACAGGCCTCGTCAACAATACCTTGATGGATCCCAAGCTGTACTCTGAAGACACTAAATCCGCTGCAATAATCATAATCATCAGCGGCAGCAAAAGCTGAATGGCGTTTTCAATGAACCCTCGCACAAACGTTGGTGCCCCTGGTTCCGAAGGATTGATATCATTATCTAAATAATACTGTTGCTGCGCCACGCGAATTTCAAGCTGCTTGCGCCAATCATCTGAAATTTGGCTTCCGCTCAGCCGGTTTTGCGTATCGATAATTTCTTGCTGCAGCGTACTGCGCCAATCGGTCGTTCCTAGCTTTTCTTGAAGGCGCTGTGTTTCGCGAAGCTGAGCGTAGGTGAACATAGAAATCAAAACGCCCATAATAAGGGTAACGATTAACAGGCGCTTTTTTCGAACGAGCTTGATCATTTCATTTTGAACCAAACTAATCAATCGATTCGCCTCCTGTCATTTCGATAAATAAATCTTCAAGAGTTGGAAGCTTTCGATTCATTTCTTTTACCGTTACTCCTGCTTGAATGAGCTGTTTGTTCCACTCTCCCACTTCAGCTTCTTCATAAAACGTCGTGACATACTC
>NZ_JBFULJ010000899.1:0-1545 GCF_056400385.1 Priestia sp. P5_B4 | reverse complement strand
ATATTGCCCAGCCTCTACTTCTTGAATATGAGGCGTCTTAAAATGTTTTCTAAAAAACTTCATAGAAGGAACAAACATATACACGGCAAACAGCAAAGCCATGACCATATTATCAGCAACCACCGTCGCGGAAACCATTTGACTTGATGGTTCAAATTTAGCCGTAACGGTAGCAAAATTAACCCCTCCGCCTACATAAGAAGCGCCGATAGCAGCTGCAATTTTTGCTAGTTCAGGAATATAATCTTTTAATAACAAGAAGCCTGCCGTGCTCCCTATAACCGTTCCTACTGCACAGATTAAGAAAATAAAAAGCAKCTTCCGGCTTTCTTGAAATAATTCTTTCATGTTGACTTGAAATAACAATAATGGAATGGCAAGCGGTACTAGATACGCCCAAACCGCATCATAAACCGGAGACTCTGTTGGAATGATTTTTAAATTTGATAGGATAAGCGCTCCCGCTAGCGCAATAATAGCTCCTGACAGAAAAGAAGCCCACTTATACTTTTGTTCCAGAAAAATGCTAACAKAAGCCCAAATCGCTAGAATTCCCCATAGTGCCCACGTATCATCAGCTTGAATAATAGTAAAAATCACAAGCTACTCCTTTCTTTCCCTTTTTCAAGAAATAGAATTTTCAGAAAATATACTTTAAATTTTATCAATGTATGCCAAATTCCGTCAATCTATAAAAAAGAGTCGAGGACAAAATAGTCTAGTTAAAGTGAAACACGAACTATCTATCACAAAGGATGAATAGTTCGTGTTTTTTTATGATTATGGTAAACGTAGGTTTTATGTAGGTAGCTACTTCTAGCTGTTGATTGGAGGACAAGGCGAAGCCTCCTGCGGGAAAAACGGCACAGATGAGAACCCGCAGGAGGCTCAGCGGCCTCTGGGGGAAAGCGAAGCCTTGCACGGAAATCAACTGCGGTGTCACAAGCAGTCCAGCTCATGTATTCCGATTGTTAGTCTTTAGATTAGATTCATTTCGTTATGTCCCAGCCTCACTTTTTATTTACGAACAAGAACTGGAATCTGCTGCTGAATCTGCTGCAAAGGAGCGCTTGTTTTCTCCGTTAACGAACGCAAGATCCCCCCTTCGATCATACAGTTAATCACAACTGCGAGCTCTCCTGCCTGCTTTTCTTTAAATCCGCTCTCTATCATTTTTTCTCTAAAAAGTTTTTCCCAATCTTGAAACGCTGCGTAGCAGACTTCGCGCAGCGGTTCATTAATAAGCGCTGTTTCTCCAGCCAGCAGTCCAACAGGCATACCAGCAATGCTTTCTTCGTGTTCAAACTGCTTGGACAATTCTTCAATAAAATACTGAATAGCCTGCGCTGCGTCAGAAGATTTATTTAGACTTTCTTTAATTTGAACTTGGACGTATTTATTCGTATATTGAACAGCGTGAATCGCCAGTTCTTCTTTCCCTTTTGGAAAATAATAATAAAGAGACCCTTTTGGCGACCCGCTCTCTTTAATAATTTGATTTAATCCTGTTGCATGATAGCCTTGCAGCTGAAAAAGCCGCGATGC
>NZ_JBFULJ010000898.1:0-1551 GCF_056400385.1 Priestia sp. P5_B4 | reverse complement strand
AACTTAAGTAATCCCTTTTACCATATCACAATTACCTAATATTTGTATGATTTTTATTATTTTCCCCATGCTTTTCCCCGTTTTAAGCTGTAAAAGCTAAAGAATTATTCAGTTTAAAACACTTGAAAAAAGAACATACGTTCGATAAACTAAAAATTAAAGGAGCGAATTCTATGCGACAGCTACTTCAAGAAAGCTACTCTTCAAGACGACCTGTTGAAATTATTTATATGGACGATAAAGGATGTTTGACACAGCGATTTATTATTGTGTATAAAATTTATCCTCAGAGCGTAAAAGCTTGGTGCTTACTAAGGAACGAGAAGCGAACGTTTAAAATAGAGAATATCCTTTCATGCGGATTCAGCAATAAAAGGAAAAGCAGTTTTAGGCAGAAAGCTCACTCAATTTAAGAGGGGCTTTTTCATATCATTTCCTCTTATGGCGTGTGAGTTATTTTCATACACTATATCCACCAGAAAGGGGAATGAACATGACATTAAACCAAGGAAATAAAACTAAACACATCGCTAAAGGAAGAACGGAAAAAGATGATATGACAATGCAGGGTGAGAAAAAACAGCATGAAGCACAAAGTACCTCTTTGTCTCATAATAATTGTCGGGCAAACCTTGACGGAGATTAATCTAAAAAAGGAAAGCTTTCGTTTCCGAAGCTTTCCTTTTTGGTGTATATCGCATTTTTAAGTTAACTCGTATTTTTCTGAGCCAATCATAATATAGTCTCTCGTTCGATATATGAATTTTACGGATTTCTCATAAACGTCATACGAGTAATTTTCTAAAACATTGTTTTTTTGATTAATATATTGCATAAAAACGCTTTGAAAATAACCGTTCTCCACAAAAAGCTCACCGGTTTTGCACAGCTTTTCATGTGCTTCTTCCAGCCATTTTGCAATCTGACTGTCGCTGTTAGTAAATGTAAGGATGTGTGTATATTGATCTGATAAATCTGTCATATCCTCTTTATCCTGGTCAAAATAAAACACTTTTTCTTTTTTTGACTGCAGCCTTTGTTTATGCAAAGTGATATTTTTTAATAGTTCTTTTTCAACGTCTTCTTCGGGACTTATATAGATGGGGCAGGTGCCTGCTACCTCACCTTGATCTGTAAATAATACAACATAGTACAAATCAAACATCATATCTCTCCCTTCACGTGTTCATACTATCCTATCTCGTATCCTTCATTTTTAGAATCATTTTTCTGACGTTTGTGCAACATTGGTTCTAATGTATTACTCATAAGCGAACCTCAGTTTTAACTGGAAAGAAAAGGGGAAGTGAAAATAAAAATTCTGCGTTTCTTCATTATAATAAGAAAAAACGATCTGTTTACTAGTATTTAAATCTTTTGAAAAATCAAAATAAATAATGATTGATTTCGTCACTTTATTGTGGTTTCATAATAAAGTGTAAAAAGACCATTTTTCTTACAGAGAGAAATGAGATAGAGTGCTTCTGTGTTGATTCTTTCTTTTGAATATAGTATACATACAGGGGTATAGAAATTAATTGGGAGGAAAAC
>NZ_JBFULJ010000897.1:0-1553 GCF_056400385.1 Priestia sp. P5_B4 | reverse complement strand
AATAAAGAGTTTAATCATAGCGTTCCTCTTCAATGGCTACGTAGCCTTGGCCGACTTTTGTTTCAATAAAAGCTCCAAGTCCAATTTCATCTAATTTTTTTCGCAGGCGATTGACGTTTACCGTCAGCGTATTGTCACTGATAAACCGTTTATCTTCCCACAAACTATTAATCAGTTCATCTCGGCTTACAATCATATTCTTTTTTTGTATTAAACATTTTAAAATAAAGATTTCATTTTTGGTTAAATCGATAGCTGTAGATTCGGTTGATACTTTGTTTTTTTCATAATCAATCGTAGCTCCTTGCCACGAAAGAAGGTTTACTTGTTCAACGCTGTAATTATACACGCGGCGGAGAAGGGCCTGTATTTTTGCTACAAGCACATCAAAATGAAACGGCTTTTGCACAAAGTCGTCTGCGCCAAACTGCATAGACATTACCATATCAGAAGGATGATCACGTGAAGATAGAAAAATGATAGGGATTTTCGAGAGAGAACGAATCATTCTGCACCAGTGAAATCCGTCATACTTCGGCAGCTGAATATCCATAATAACTAAATCAGGTTTTACCTCGCTAAACTCCTGCATAACGTTACTGAAATCACGGATGCCGTAAACATCATAAGACCATTGCTCCAACCGTTCTTTCAGTTCGTTAAACAGCGTTACATCGTCTTCAATTAAAAGAAGTTTAAACAATAACAGGTACCACGCTTTCTGTTTTTATACTTATTTTATAGCAATATCCTTTTATTTACCATATGTGATAGTAGATTCACCAGCGTTCTTTATAAAATGTGAAAGAATAGCTTTCGACGAGCATAGTTTATAAACATATATTGAACTCTAGTGAAAAAAGGAGAGCTGTTATGAAAGCGATGTGCGTAAAATAGGAAATGTAGCTATAGTTTTAAAGAAATAAAAGCACATATTTAAAAAGCTAATTTGACTTACCTGGATAGTAGGTATAACATGCAGATAAGTCAACTAAACATCTATTAAAAACCGATCGACCAGACGACTGGAGATGCTTTGAACAATCAAAGCATCTCTTTTTATTTATCATAAAAAGGAGGAAGTATATGTTGAGTGAAAAAAGAAAGCTAAAGCTAGGAGCAAATATTAAAGGCCTTGGAAGTACGACGGATGGATGGAGACATTCGGACGCAGAGCCTGATGCAAGCATTAACATTGAGTTTTATAAGAAACAAGCGCGTATATTGGAAAAAGGACTGTTCAGCTTTATCTTTATTGCGGACGGATTAGCCATATCTGAAAAGTCTATTCCTCACTTTTTAAATCGTTTTGAGCCCATTACGCTGCTGTCAGCTCTCGCTGCTTCTACGAGTCACATCGGACTGGTTGGGACGGTTTCAACAAGTTTCAGTGAGCCTTTTACAATCGCTCGTCAGCTGATGTCTCTTGATCATATAAGCGGCGGGAGAGCGGGGTGGAACGTAGTTACTTCTCCGCAAGAAGGGGCAGCGCGCAATCACAGGAGAGGATATCTTCCTCTTCACAGCGAACGATACGAAATTGCAAAAGAGCA
>NZ_JBFULJ010000896.1:0-1554 GCF_056400385.1 Priestia sp. P5_B4 | reverse complement strand
GCGCCGGAGCAGCCGTCTACATACTTTTTTCCTTGTTCATCTATTAAGTAGCTTCCTTCCCCATGCGTAATCATTGGATACTTTTTTGTTAAATCTCTATGAAAAACATAATCTCTTTTTATTTCGTCCATCTTTCCACCACCATCGCCATTCCTAATCCTCCTGCAACGCAAATAGTAGCCAGGCCGTATCGTCTTTTTTGCTTGTGGAGTTCATGACACAGAGTTGTTATAATTCTTGCCCCGGAGCAGCCTAAAGGGTGTCCAAGCGCAATCGCTCCTCCGTTTACATTCACTTTTTCTGATGTGATGTCCCATTCTCTTAAGCAAGCAATACTTTGAGCGGCAAATGCTTCGTTTAATTCAATTAAGTCCATATCACCTAAGCTTAAACCGACTTTATTTAAAGCAATTTGCGAAGCAGAAACGGGGCCAATTCCCATTTCCTTTGGAGAGACGCCCGCTGCGGCAAACGAAACAACCTTTGCCATAGGCGTTAATCCGAGCTGCTCAGCTTTTTCTTCCGACATCAACAGCATCATTGAAGCGCCATCGTTTCTGCCGGATGAATTGCCGGCTGTCACCGTTCCATTCTTTTGAAAAACAGGCTTAAGCGCACCAAGCTTTTCTTTGCTAGTAAGACGAGGAAATTCATCTGTTGCAAAATGCCTCATACCTTTTTTTCCTTCTTTTACAGGTACCGGAATAATTTCTTCTTCAAACAAATCAAGTTCTATAGCCCGCCTAGCTTTTTCCTGACTATAAAAAGCAAACTCATCTTGTTCCGTGCGGCTAATACTATATTTTTCAGCGAGCCACTCGGCCGTCTGTCCCATCGTAAACGTTCCGTATAACGTTTCAGGCTGTGATTTTGGCTGACTTTCTGTATTAGAGTCATAGAGTGTTAAATCACCAACGTGAAAACCAAAACGAGTGCCTACCGTATAGTGCGGTGCTTGAGACATGCTTTCCACTCCTCCGGCTAATACCACTTCGGCTTGACCTGATAAAATGGACATAGCTCCATTCATTACAGCCTGCATGCCTGAACCGCACTGGCGGTGCACGGTATAAGCTGGAATACGTTCAGAGAATTGAGCTTTCAGCCCGGCTACTCTCGCTATATTAGGAGCATGAGCGCTTTGTTTCGTTTGTCCGACAATGATTTCATCAACAATCTCTGAAGTATATCCCGCTGAAGACAAATTGTTTTTCATCACAAGAGAGACTAGTTCTTCTGGAAGCGTATCTGCAAGTGAACCGCCAAACTTTCCAATAGGCGTTCGAAATGCATTTACAATCACTGCCATTATGCTGTCACCTCATTGTTTTTATTAAATAATTTAGAGACGCGAAAAGAAGCCTGCGTTTTTTGTTGCACTGTCTCTAAAGAAACACCCGGAGCTGTTTCAAGAAGTTCAAGACCATGATCTGTTACCGAAAAGACAGCTAATTCTGTAATAATCATATCGACTCGTCGCTCTGAAGTAAGCGGATAAGTTAACTCCCCAACTAGCTTTGACTCTCCTTGGCTGTTCGTATGAAGAGTCGTAAC
>NZ_JBFULJ010000895.1:0-1554 GCF_056400385.1 Priestia sp. P5_B4 | reverse complement strand
GAACGAGTAGGAAAGATGTTAGTGAGGGGTAGGTAAATATGAACGATGAACAAAAATAAAAAAATAGTCCGATTACATGCAGAAAATCATTCAGCTGAGGCGCTAGGAATCATATTTGCTTACAAACAAAAAGATGACCATCTTGTTTACAGTATGTATCAAGGTGAAAGCGTTCATGACCAAAAAATACCTCTAGAAGAATGGGTCTCGTATGAGCATTTTTTCGAAGCACTAAACAAAAAGAAAAAGCTTATGTACGAGCTTCAAATAAATGATAAACGCTATGTAGTAAACTTAACCCCTTTATCTTACACAGAAAAGCCTGAAATTATGGGACATTGCGTGAATATAACTAGTTATCAGGAGAAAAAAGAACAGGTTCAGCCTTTTATTTATCATAACGCAGATGCTGTTGCTGTCGTTGACTTAGAAGGGAAAACGCTTCAAGTGAACCCTGCGTTTGAGAATACATTTGGCTGGACGTTTGAAGAAATTCATCAAAAGCCTCTTCCGATTATACCTTCGTTTTTAAAGGAGCCAGTGTGCGAACTTCATAAGACCATTCAATCAGGTGAATCGAAAACGGAATTTGAGACGGTCAGACAGCATAAAGACGGTCATTTAATTAATGTAAGCGTCACACTCTTCCGCGTTGAAAATATGAATGATTGGCCGCTATGCATTGCTTTTGTCTATCGAGATATAACATCACGCAAGCAGGCTGAAACGGCTTTAAAAGAAAGCGAAGAACGTTACCGAAGCTTGATTGAGTTATCGCCGGAAGCGATTATCGTTCATAGTGAAGGGAAAATTGATTACATCAACCCTTCAGGAGCCAAAGCGCTAGGATACAAAAGTCCTCAAGACGTATTAGGAGCTTGTGTTTATCAGTTTGTTCACCCTGATTACTATGATGTGGTAAAACAGCGAATTTATCGAATGAAAACAGAAAATAAATCTGTAGACCTACAGGAAGAAAAGTTTATTCATAAAGACGGTCATACGATTGATGCCGAAACCATTGCCTTTCCTATTCCCTATATGGGAAAGCAGGCCATTCAAGTTTTGTTTCGTGATATTACAGAACGTAAAAAAACTGAAAAATTGCTGCGTGAAGCCGCTCAGCTTTCCTTAGTCGGACAGTTAGCGGCTGGTATAGCTCACGAAATTCGAAACCCTCTGACGGCGGTAAAAGGATTTATGCAGTTATTAAGAGAAACGAGCGGTCAGCCTTACTATGTAGAAATGATAAATCATGAGTTAGATAGAATTGAATTGATTACCGATGAGTTCTTGAGTCTTGCAAAGCCTCAGGCGAAAACCTACAAAGACAAACATGTCCAAGATATTTTAGAGAATACTTTAAAGCTAGCTGAGGTGCAGGGGATTACAGAGAAAATTCACGTAAAAAAAGAAATTGATCTTCATCTTCCTCTCGTATTATGCGAAGAAAATCAGTTGAAACAGGTGTTTAGCAATATATTTAAAAATGCAGTCGAATCTATGCCAAGTGGAGGAACCGTAACGATTCAACTAAAAAGATTTAATCAGGAG
>NZ_JBFULJ010000894.1:0-1557 GCF_056400385.1 Priestia sp. P5_B4 | reverse complement strand
GAGTTACGTTCGGAGAAAAATCTCCGTTTGATTCTCCCAGACCTTGATTACGTTTATAAGATACGAACACATCAAGCTGCTGATTAGGTCCTATGCTTAAAACAGATGAATTATCCAAAACGTTCACTTTGAAGGCTTGTAAGTTAATGACCATAGGCGAAAAAATCATATGGTTTCCTCCTTATTTATCATTTTTTGTTGCAAATGCATCTACATAATCATTATCTACAGTTTTGTAAGCAGATCCCGCTGTAAAACATTGATCAGCGTGCTGCTGTCCGAAGGCCTGATTTTTCTTTGCTGTAACATATCTTGTAACTTTTGACGTATTTCCAATAGAAATACTGCTTGCTTGATCAGCACTGCGAACGTTCAATTTTCCTAGGTTGATTTTTGTTGAGTCGAATAGCATATTATTCTCCTTTCAAACGACAGTTCTTCTAAGTCTTTAAAAGCTTATTGTAGCTTCTTTGAAAATATGAATAATACATGGATTCATTCAGAGAGTAGAAGTGGTCTACTGTAGCGTATTGTAGTTCTGTGTAAAACGTGAAAAGATTTTAAAACCTCGACAGGAAAAGGAGGGAATAATAAAAATGCACGATATTTTACATGCTGTAAACACATCAACAGTAAAAAGTGTGCTGGCAACGATTGTTCATGTAGAAGGATCCTCATATTTAAAAGAAGGAGCGTCCATGCTGTTTCAAGAAAATGGAGAGAACGTTGGGATGTTAAGCGCTGGTTGTGTAGAAGCAGATATTGCTGAGCGCGTAAAAGAGTTGTTCGACACTGAGCACGTGTTAACCGTTACGTACAATTTAAAAGAAGAAGGTGATKCAGGATGGGGACAAGGAGCAGGCTGCAATGGAATTCTCTATATTCTCCTAGAACCTGTAACTGCGAGGATGAAGCAAAATCTTTTGCGGGTAAAACGTCATTTAGATAACCGAAATCCTGTTTTGCATATTAAAAAATTAGAAAAAAACTTTATTCAAACAACCTCTTTTTATGTAGAAAAGACGGGCGAAATATTTGGTGGAAATAGCGACACATCATCTTTTGCAACAGATGATTGGAATGGGGGAAAGAGCGGTATTCAACTTTCAAATTGCTCCCTGCTCACATATGCTCATCTATATAAACCAAAGCCTCGTCTAGTTATCTGGGGAGCAGGTGCCGATGCAAAATACTTAGTATCACTTGCTGCCAATACGGGGTTTTCTGTTACCTTATGCGACTGGAGACCGGCTTTATGTAATAAGGAACATTTTCCGCTAGCAAAGGAAATACATATTGGATTTCCAGAGGAAGTAGACGAACAGCTGTCCATACAAAGCGATGATTTTGTTGTGATCATGACGCATAATTTTTATCGCGATCAAGAAATTCTCTCGCTATTAAAATCAAACCCTGTGAAGTATATAGGAGTTTTAGGATCTAAAAAGCGAACACTTCGATTATTGAATACTGATATTTCTTCACGCATTCATTCGCCGGTAGGACTTTCTATAGGAGCGGTAGGACCGCAGGAAATTGCTGTTAGTATTCTTGCTG
>NZ_JBFULJ010000893.1:0-1560 GCF_056400385.1 Priestia sp. P5_B4 | reverse complement strand
GTACCAGATGTATAAGGAAGGAATGCCGTATCATCCTTAGTTGTTTTAGCTGCTTGGAACTGTTCTGATGCATCAACCGTAAGTGACTCTAAGCGCGTCCATGACGTAACATCAGCACCAAACGTAATTTTATGTTGTAGAGAAGTAGGGAAGTTTTCAATCTTATCGATCTCATTGCAGAAAGGATGGTAAGAAATAATCGCTTTTGCTTCAGCGTGATGTAAACGATATTGGATATCTTTTGCGCGTAATAGTTCTGAAGAAGGAATTACAATAATACCTGCTTTTAAGCATGCTAAGTAAATAGCGTACGATTCAATAAGGCGAGGTGCAATAACCAAGACATGATCGCCTTTTATTAAACCTAGCTCTGTTAACCCGTTTGCCACTTTATTAGCTTTTGCTAACAGCTGGTTATATGTAATTTCCTCACGCGCACCGTCGGCGTCCTGCCACTTTAACGCAAGCTGATCGGATGCATGTTTTTCAATTTCCTCTGTTAAGTTGTAATGTTCACTTGGAACTAAATCTTTTAGTTGAATCATAAAAACGACTCCTTATATTATAGATATCAATGATTTTTTATCATTACTATTATTATATTACTAACTATTAGTACTTGCTACTAATTTGTTTTGGGTTTTAGTAAAAAGCAAAAAAAGACCCGCTTATCTTATTAAGACAGCGGGTATAACGTATGTTATTTAAATAAGCTCCATTTTGTATGAATAGGTACTAGCTCTTCTTCAGACTCGTCCTCTTCGTATAAACCACGTTCTTTTAAATACTCCACAAAATATAAGTCTGCTTCCTTACGTTCATCATAAGGCTTGATCGATAAAACAAACCCTACTTTATGCTGATCTTCATTTTCAACGCCTGAGAGATACGCTTTTATATTATGCTGCAAGAAAAGCTCTTTAGCAGGAATAATTAAGTCTTTAACGAACTTCGACAGCAATTCTAGCTCAAAGTCGAAGGTGAACTTAGCAATTTTTTCTAGATCTGCAAATACCACGCCGATAAAGCTCGTATTATGTATTTCGTAGTCTTTCGTTTTTTCATCCCACTCAATATGTCCGATTTCCTTTAAGTAATTAATAAAATACCCAATGCCTTCATTGCTGCCAAAAGGCTGTTTAGAAAGGACTAAACCAATCTTCTTGTACTTAGGAAGATACACGCATGAGATAGCGGCTTCAACTTTATGCTGTTGAAATAAGTGCGTTGCCCCTTGAAGCAAGGCATCTAAGACATGATGGGTAATTTTCATTTGCTTACGAGGAAAGTGATATTCATTGCGTGCTAATTCATCTGTATCAGCAAACGTTGCTCCAATAAAGCCTGTATTGGATAGGGTAGGAGGGAGCTTCTTTCTTTTTCTTTTTCGTACCGTCATTCAAAAACACTCCTTGTGATCATCAATACGATAAAAATAAAACGAACATACGTTCTTATCTAATGATACAAAAAACGTGTCGAAAAGTAAAGAGAAGTTAACGGAGAATTTGAAATTTTATAATAAAAGTAACTAAAGTTTGTAAAACGTAGCGGTTAGTA
>NZ_JBFULJ010000892.1:0-1566 GCF_056400385.1 Priestia sp. P5_B4 | reverse complement strand
TTTTTAGCCTGATTGATTCGAATTGTTTCCAAGTAGCTGTATGGAGAGATTCCTTTTTGCTTTGTAAAAGAGCGCAGCAGCCGGTATTTGCTCCATCCAATTAGCTGACTTAACTCATCCAGCGTGATCTTGTTTGTATAGTTGTCTTCCAAATAGCTGCAGATTGTTGTGATTTCATGGGACGTGTCAACGTCTGACGAAAGAAAAGAAAGATTTGAATGATCCTGCATGAGTTCTTCCAGCAAATATAAAAATAACTCTTCTTTCTTAAACTCCCGTTCACCATTTGAAATTTGTAAATGAAGCTCTTTTAAACTAGAGACAGCATCACTTCTTTGCACCACGCTGCTGTTAAAACGCGGAAGACTTTCACTGCCGTTAATGTCAAAAACAGCTTTTTTCATCACTTCTGGCGTCACGTTAATACAGCGATAATCAAGCGTTTTGCCGTCTATTTGTTCACAGCTATGGACATCATACGGATTAAACAGCAGCAAATCTCCTGGATTAATGATGTATTCTTTGCCTTGGCAAATTAAATGACGCTGACCTTCTTCAATAAATCCAATCACATAATACTCGTGAAAATGAGCAGGAAACTTTTGCATAATCCCTTTAAAACGAT
Source organism: Priestia sp. P5_B4 (assembly GCF_056400385.1). Lineage (NCBI taxonomy): Bacteria > Bacillati > Bacillota > Bacilli > Caryophanales > Bacillaceae > Priestia > Priestia sp. P5_B4. The sequence goes on along the minus strand of NZ_JBFULJ010000892.1, from coordinate 941 downwards.
AAGCTTCAATATGTAAATCGGCGTCAACGTGCGCCGTGCGAATTTCTTTTGTCATCAATGACCCCTCCTTGTCACATACTAAGCTTTTTAAGCATACCATTCACTCAAAAATTTTTCTTGTATGATATTGCAGATGAGACTTTTTTCCACTACTTTTATCCGTTCAGCTAGGGGTGGTACCAATCACTCTTAAGAGTGATTTCTCTTCTTTCCTCTAGTAATTTTCCGCTCAAATGATAAAATATAGACACATTTTATGGACGAAAGAAGGGATACCGTGAAATATAGACAAATTAAATGGCTGATTTTGCTTCTTCCAACTCTGACCATCGCGCTTTGGGAGTACGTTCGTCATGCCCTTTTGCTCCCTTACATCTCAATGGATATGGGAAATGTGCTTTCTCCGCTCCTTGTCTTTTTTGTAACGCTTATATTTGTCCGCTATTTATTTTCTATTTTAGAAAAAATGCAAGAGGAACTAAGACAAGAAAAAGAAAAGAAAGCAGCACTTATTGAACGTGAAAAATTAGCTCGTGAACTGCATGACGGCATTGCACAGTCGCTGTTTCTCCTATCTGTTAAAATGAACAAGTTCGGAAGAAAAAATAAATTAGAACAGGATCCTGACTTTATCCGGATGAAACAAACTCTTCAGCATGTCCATGACGATACGCGTCAAGCGATTACGAATTTAAAGCACTCTCCGTCTGACTCTTCCGAAAGCTGGACTGAAAGCATTCATCAATACGTCGATGATTTAACACATACTCATTTACTAGATGTAAACCTAGATTGGAGACTGTCAGAAACAACGCTGTCGAGGAAAGAAAAAAACGAGCTGTTTGCTTGTGTAAAGGAAGCGGCTATGAATGTAATCAAACATGCAAAAACGAATAAAATTTGGATTACAGCCACTGAAACGGCCGGGGGATGGATTTGTG
>NZ_JBFULJ010000891.1:0-1569 GCF_056400385.1 Priestia sp. P5_B4 | reverse complement strand
GAGTCTGCTGGCAAAGGGTTCTGGCCGACGGTGGGCAAAATTGCGTTAGCCGACCTAGCTTTTGCCATTGATTCTATTTTAGCTGCGGTTGCTATAGCACTTGGACTTCCGGATTCACAGTTTGGAGAAATCGGTGGTATGGACGGAGGGCAGTTTGCAGTTGTAGTTCTTGGAGGGATTGCAGGTCTTATTTTAATCAAGTTTGCAGCGACCTGGTTTGTAAAACTCCTTGAAAAGCGACCTGCCCTAGAAACGACAGCATACGCCATTGTTGCCTGGGTAGGGGTGAAACTTGCTGTTATTACTTTTGCACATAAAGATATTGGTGTCTTAGATCCCCATTTTCCTCATAGCACCATCTGGACTCTAATTTTCTATGGAGTATTAGTTGGTATTGCTCTATTAGGTTGGTTTGCACCGGGCAATAAGTCATCAGAAAAATCATCGGCCTAGAAGGTAATCGAGTGTGATAATCACCCTGAATTCATCAATTAACCGTACTCTTTCCTTCCAAACGGATCCTCGCTTTAATATTTAAAAGCATGTTTAGATTTTATAGAAAAGTGAGTTATGTTGATTCAAGTGTAACCATCAAGTGCGTTAATCCRAGCTGGGTTAACGCACTTTTTAATTGAAATGGCTGCGCAAATGAACTTGGTTATTTTATTTATGATTTTTGTGCCTTTTGATAATCAGTAAAGCAGGAAATTAAGAAAATCCCAATAAAAAGACCGATAAGACTTTCTATTTGAACATCTTTTTCTCCAATTATTTGACCGTAAATTACCCTGAATATAACACCAACGAAAGAGAGAACAACAGCCTTGATGGTAATATGTAAAAAATTAATAAAATCACACCTTTTCACAAAATATAGTACCCGATTTTAAACGATTAAAAAGTTCTAGAAAGAAAGACTTACAATTTAAGGTTCATTTAAGGGTTACATATTACACCTAAAGGGATTTATTCTGCAATACAATAGAAGGTCAATTGCAAAAACAGGTGATTATTTTTGTTAGYTTTAGTATTCCTGTTTCTTTTTCTGGAATTTTTAAAAAATAACGAATAATTGTTTAAATGGAAATGATTTGGGAATATAATTCACAAGTCAAAAAAATGACAAGGAGGATGCAAACATGGCAAAGGGACTAGCTATGCACGAAACGCTAGAAGTTCATGAAATCTTAACGCTTAAAACATCATGTGTAACAAAAGGAACAGCGATGTTGGAATTGGTAGAGGATGAGGAATTAAAAAAGATTCTTGAAGAAGATGTTCAAACATCTACTGAAGCGATTAAAGAATTGAAAAAAATCTTAAAGAAAGCTCAATAAATAGGAGGGGTAGAAAAATGGCCACTAAAAGTACTCTTACTAAAACGTTAGATGATCTTGCTATTGCGACTGATTTATTATTATCAGCTAAGAATGGTGTACGAACATATGCGGTAGCGCTTACAGAAACGGCGACGCCCGAAGTTCGAAAGGTATTAAAAAAGCAATTAGATAAAGCCATCGAGCTTCATGAAAAGATTGCTCAATATATGATTGATAATGAAATGTATCA
>NZ_JBFULJ010000890.1:0-1572 GCF_056400385.1 Priestia sp. P5_B4 | reverse complement strand
GAATTGTATAGTTGTTGGATAGGAGAAGAAGCTGAAAAGCGAAAAGGAGAACTAACTTTAAACATCCATTACTTTGATATAGATGCTATTGAAATGCCTGAAAAAACATTAGTTAGAATCGAAAAATAAACTTTCCTTATTATGCTAACAATTTTTTCGCATTTATAATATGAACGCAAAAAAAGCTATTTCAATCGTATTGGCATCGGAGTGAAATAGCTTTTTCTACTTTACATTCAAGAGTGTGTTAGATCCTTATGGATATCTCCACATGTGAATTTTATCACAAACTTTTCTGCGTGTGAAGATGAAAAATGAAATTTGTATGACAAATATCGAGAAAAAGAAGAATGGTTGATTTGTTTGACAGCATCTTTATTAATATTAATTATATTTAATAAATTTTCTAAAAGAAAATAATAATTCCTTACCTCTTTTTTTGTTGTCCTAGCAAAAATTCTAGGAAGCAGCCTCTTTAACCTCTAGGTCACCAGAGGTTTCAAACACTACCTCGTTTTCACACATGTTTATTATTATTATCGTCTCGCTATTAAATTTAGTGCCGCAGATGCCTTTGGCCACCCAACGTAAAAAGCCATATGGGTTATTAGTGCAATAATTTCTTTTTCAGTCACTCCATTCTTTTTTGCCAACTGCAGATGAAAAGGCATTTGTTCGGTGTTGCCAATACTGATTAAAGCGGAAAGTGTACTTAAACTTCTTTCTTTTGAGGTTAAAGTAGGGTCTCTCCACACTTCTCCAAATAAAATATTTTCTCCATATTTCACAAAGTCAGGAGCAAGATCTCTCATTTCTTCCATCAGCTTAGACTCAATGCGATTATTCATTCTATTTTCCCTCCTTTGGATTCACCATTTGTGCGATTCCTTGCCCAAATGACCAGTTTTCAAGGGGTGTCTCGTTTAATGTAATAAAAATATTATTTGTAGAAATATTCAAGTGAGTGGAAAGTTCCTCAGCAATAGATTGATACAACTTCTTTTTCTGCTGAATCGTTCTCCCCTGCCCACATGTAATGGAGATATAAATCATTTGATCTGTCCTTTTTCCCCCATTTTCTAAGAGATACTGTAAGTCATAGAAAAAATGCTGAGGTGGATATGGTAAAAATAGTTGAAAATAATCGTCTTTTGGAATGTGAAAATGTTGGATTAAAGACTGATGAATACAATTGCTTACTTTTTTTAATTCCTTATCGTTTAATTGACATTCTGGATAATAAACGTTAACAAATGGCATCGATCATCTTCCTTTCTATATTCAGTGTACTTCCACACTCTTCATTTGTATAATTGAAAACATGTCTAATAATTATCGAAAAAACCGATAGAGATGGGGTTAGGAAGTGGAAATTAAAGAATTAACGACGTTTAAAACAATTGTGGCAGAAGGAACGTTTTCACTTGCAGCAAAAAAATTGAATTACGCTCAATCTACCGTCACTGCTCATATTAAAAAGTTAGAAAAAGATCTTGGATTTCTTTTATTTGAACGAGGCTGGGAAGCAAAATTAACAAAGGAAGGTGCACTATTTGTAGAAGAAGTAGATAG
>NZ_JBFULJ010000889.1:0-1574 GCF_056400385.1 Priestia sp. P5_B4 | reverse complement strand
AAATTGCCATGACAGAGCCAAGGGTTGCACCTGAGGAAACCCCAATCGTATAAGGATCGGCAAGCGAGTTTCTTAATAGCCCTTGAAAGGCAGCCCCTGCTATTGAAAGCGAAGCTCCTACCAAAAATGCCACCAGTACTCTTGGAAAACGAATTTGCCAAATGATTAAATCCATGTTTTCCGGACCGTGATATAAGGATAGCCCGGTAAGATGGCCAATAATAATTTTAATTGTATCTCCTACGGTTAACGAAACTGTACCAATAAATACGCCCATAATTACCGAAGTACATACAATAAATAAACTGACTATGTATAAAATAGATGCTTTGTTTAAAAAAATACGTTTAAAAATCAATACTTTCAGCTCCTCTAGGAAACGAGGCGTGATGTTTTACATTACATTAACCATTCATTTTCCTGTCCATAAACCATGCTTCCACCATGCATTAAGTTGGAAACAATCATCTTTTATTTGTTACGAGTGCTAGACTGTTGAACTGGGCAACGTAGAATAGCGTACTAAAGTTCTCGGTAAAAAAACAAGCGAAAGCCTCTACAAGCTATACTTTTTGTGTTTGCTCCGGGCTTTTATAGTTGTCTATTAACTGATACAGCTTTTCCATATCTACGGCTTCTCTCACATATGCTGCTGCTTTTGAAAAAGACTCCTCTTTTTGCAGGCGACTGTTGAATGTGTCCGTAATAGGCGGCAATTTTTTATGTTTACGAATTTGATTAAGCAAAGCTCTGCGCAAAGCATCGTTATGAAACACATCATGAACATACGTGCCAATAACGTTGTCTTTAACCGTTCCTTCTTTTTCATGCTCTACCACTGCAAAAGCTTCCGTGGTGCTCTTAGAAATCGTCTTTCCCATATGAATTTCGTAGCCTTCAATCGAAACTCTTTCACTTTCTAGCTGGACATACCCAGAAACTCTTTCTGTTTTTTTGCTGGTTGTCATAACGGTTTCCACTGGAAGCAAGCCAAGCCCTTTAATAGATTCAATCCGAGATTCTACTGCATCAGGGTCTGTAATTGTCTCCCCTAGCATTTGATATCCTCCGCAGATGCCAATGACGTGAACGTTCGTTGTGTTCAGAACTTGATTAATGGCTAGAGCCAGGCCGCTTTCTTGTAAAAACTGAGCATCTTCAATCGTATTTTTGCTTCCTGGTAAAACAATTAAATCGGGCGTACCTAATTGCGACGGCTTGGTTACAAGCCTCACGTGACAGTCTTCTTCTAAKCTTAAAGGATCGATGTCTGTAAAGTTTGAGATGCGCGGGTACGAGATAACCGCAATATCAATTTCTTTTAACGGATTCACAAGCGTTGAGTAATTTCTAAGTGATAACGAATCTTCCGCGTCAATTTCCACGTTGTTCATATAAGGAATAACTCCTAGAACCGGAACACCCGTGTATTCTTCAAACCACTTCAACCCTGGTTTTAAAAGTTCTAAATCTCCTCGGAATTTATTAATTAACACCCCGATAACTCTAGACTTGTGTTCATCTGGAAGCAATTGAAGAGTACCCACTAGGCTCGCGAAAACGCCTCCTTTATC
>NZ_JBFULJ010000888.1:0-1574 GCF_056400385.1 Priestia sp. P5_B4 | reverse complement strand
AAATAAACCCTCTATTAACAGAGATAAGTCGTTTTTTACAGGTTTCTTCATTGCTCTTATGAATCCTTTAAATATTGTGTTTTGGTTTGGTGTATTTGGGTCAAGCTTAAGCGAAAGCCTCCAAAGTCAAACGTGGCTATCTGTCTTTTTTCACAGTTTCTTTATTATCTTTGGCATCCTTCTTTGGAATTTAAATATTGCCAGCAGCATTCATTTTACAAGAAAATTTATCACGCCTAAGCTTCTTCGCTTTATTACGTTAGGTGCAGGTTTTTTACTTTTTTTATTTGGCTGCCAATTCGGTTTTAAATGTATATCCTTACTTATAGGCTGAGCTTTTAGCGATGAGTTCAATAAGAGTGTCATTTACTTTCTCACGTTCATCATAAAAAAGACCGTGTCCACTATTTTCAAATGGAAGAAGTGTAGAAAATGAAATATGACGATTCATAACTTTTGCAAGATCAAATGGACAAATTTGATCTTTTTTTCCGTGTAATATATATGTCTCAGTAAAAATTTGATTCAAATCTTCCCGTAAGTCTTCGTCTCGTAAAGACACCGCAGTTTTAATCGTTCCATGACCGGATGCCTCTAAACCTAAATCTTGAAACCATCCTCTAAAGGCTGAGCTGGTAGGCTGATTAAAAAACTTTTTCCCAAACTCTTCAAGCATATTAGGACGATCTCTATACGTATTTTGAATAATTGTATTTACTTCTTCAGAAGGAAGTCCATATGGAAAATCAGTTTTTTGAATAAAGCTTGGAGCCGCTGCCCCTAATAAAATTAACTTCTTCACGCCATATCCTAAATGTCTGCTCATATATCGAATAGCAATGGCTCCCCCCATAGAAAAGCCTACGAGCGTATAATTTTTAAGCTCAAGTCTTTCTACTAACATGCGAATATCATCCGCTAATTGATTATAAGAATAGCCGGTGAAAGGTGCATCTGATTTTCCGAATCCCCGAAGATCAGGAGCGATACATCGAATACCTCGGGCCGGCAACGTTGTAAATTGGTATTCGTACATTTTAGCGTTAACCGGCCACCCGTGAAGGAAAAGAACGGGTTCCCCTTTTCCAATATCTCGAACAAAAAGTTTAGTCTTAGGAGTTACGTGAATAAAGTAGTTCATCTATAACACCTCCTAGTGGGTCTTATATATATATGTGTAGGACAATTGGAACATTCAAAAGTTTCTTAGAGGCTTGTGTAGGAGGTGTATAATGTTTATCTGGGATAAGGAGTAGGGAAATTCTTTTATATTGTTTATTTAGAACATAGTTTAATTTAAAAATATTAGACAAAAAAAGTAGTAAAGCGTTAAAAACTTTACTACTTTTTTTGTTATTTTTCTTCCAGCCACACATCAACTAAATTGCCAGCTTCACTTTGGTCCAATACGAATGAACCGTTGCTGTATCGGTCGCTAGCTCGCATTGTAGACGGATCAACCTGCTCGATTTGACCTTTAGATGATTCCACTATCACGTAATGTTCTTTAGAAATTGCTTTTATTTTTGCAATTTGATGCGGGTTAGATTTTAGTTCTCGGACCATCACTAGCC
>NZ_JBFULJ010000887.1:0-1576 GCF_056400385.1 Priestia sp. P5_B4 | reverse complement strand
GATATAGGATAAATATTCAATATGTGGGAGCAATTTAGTTATCTACAAAACATTACATATATCAACAATTATGCAAAATAAATGATGCTTGCCACTTGTAGTTATTCCAATGCAAGCAATAGGTTACTTGTCTTTTTTCTAAACTGAACATCTTGACACTGAGCCCATTCATAGAAAAACTTTTAGAGGTTGCATAAGAAAGTAGTAATTCATTTAAGTTCACACATATAGCTCTGGTAAAAACACTTTACTCAAAAAAAACACCCTGAAAGGATGCTTAAAAGTTAGCCTGTAAAGCTTCAATTTTCTTCTTAAGTTTTTGGCTTTCTTCTTCTAATTCGATGATTCTAACTTGGAGTTCTTTATTACCCAAGTTGTTTTCCAATTCTTCAGATAGTTTTATTCGCTTTTTATGGATTTCAATTCGTTGTTTAGCCATCTCTTCTACCTCTTTATTTAATTGAAATTGTTCGTATGGATTCATATGTATTCCTCCTTTATTTTTACTTTCAACATAAACAGGTATCCCTTTAAAATAGAGTCCAGTGAGTATTAACCACGAACATAGTGACTGCCCCAAACGCGCTAGCAATAAAGCTACACCCCCATACAATTCGCATCCAAACTACCAAAGATCCATATGTCTTTCTAAAGGCTACTTCTCGCATAAAGATGAGATAAAGGACTGTAAACCCATATACACCAAATGCTACCCATTGAAAAGTTTCTTGAATTTGAGGGGCTACTAAGGCAACTGCTACTAAAGCTACGGTGAAAATGAGGTTTACAATCATAAAAAAGCTTACAAAACGCATCCACTTAAACCCTTTCCCATATAGTTTACCTGCGTCTTGGTCTTCTTGTTTTAATTCTTCCATCATTCATTGCCCCTAATATTTAGTTTTTATCTATTATAGCACGGGATGTTAGTTTCATTTTTAGATTGCTAGTATTAGTATATTCAAGCTTAGGAGATTAGCCGTGGGTATTTTGTAGTTTTTGCATTAGAATTTCATATCGTATTTAATTAAAAGCAGTTTACAAATATAAACTGCTTTTTTGCTAACTACTTAGACTGAAGAATTGCTTCTTTAACATACACTTTGTAGTCAATAATTGCATTCTCCACTATGGGCAGTTCGCTTTCTGAATTGATATATCCGGCTAATGGTTTGGTACTTGCCTCAAAATAAGGAAGTTTTTCATCAAGAGAAAACTTAATACTGTTTTCATCTAGTGATAACATATCAACTATGGCGTCAGTACTCATTTCGTCTAAATACAGTTCCTTTGCTGAAATGATATTTATAGTGCCTACACATGTTAAGTCCACTACTTTAAAGCCTTTGTCTAACAGTTCTTTCACTAAATCTTTAGGCATCTAAAACCCTCCTTAACACTTACTAATTTTCGACATAAAAAGAGGGATTCCTTTAGAATAACATCCAGGGAGTATTACACATGAATATACGTAAATAAAAGAGCAGTTTGCATATGCAAACTGCTCTTTTGATGACCCGTACGGGATTCGAACCCGTGTTACCGCCGTGAAAGGGCGGTGTCTTAACCGCTTGAC
>NZ_JBFULJ010000886.1:0-1576 GCF_056400385.1 Priestia sp. P5_B4 | reverse complement strand
GGTTTTTTATTTAAACTAAATATTAACAATTTTCAACAAATTATGTATAATTAAAGATGCTTGTCGACATTTATTCACAGGAGTATTCCTGTAAAGGAGGAGTAAAATGAAAGCGTTATCTAATTTCTTTACGGCGCTTGTGCAGCGTTTTTTACCTGATCCGTTTGTATTTGCTTTAATCTTGACGCTGATTTTATTTGTATCAGGTATTGTTTTTACTCCTCACGGGCCGATTGAAATGGTTCAGTTTTGGGGAAGTGGCTTTTGGAACCTTTTGGCATTTGCGATGCAAATGAGCTTAGTGCTTGTCACGGGACATGTGCTTGCCAGCTCGCCGCTCGTAAAAAAGTGGCTTGTGAACATAGCGCTGTTAGCCAAAACTCCGGCGCAAGGGGTAATTCTTGTCACGCTCGGCGCAGCTATGGCCTGTATGATCAATTGGGGGTTTGGCTTAATTGTAGGTGCGCTGTTTGCGAAAGAAGTAGCGAAACGCGTGCCAGGATCTGATTACCGGTTTTTAATTGCCTGTGCTTACATAGGGTTTTTAACATGGCACGGAGGCTTGTCGGGTTCGATTCCTCTTGTTGCTGCTACACCTGGAAACCCAATGGAAAAAACGGCTGGACTTATTCCGCTGTCAGACACGATTTTTACGGGGTACAACTTATTTATTACCCTCGGGTTATTAATTGTCCTTCCTATTATGACAAGACTGATGATGCCGACGGGAAAAGAAGTGGTAGAAATTGATCCAAGACTGTTGGCGGAAGATGAAATGGCTCCGGCTACAGTTGTTGAGACAACTTCTTCTAAGCCAACATTTGCTGTACGCATGGAGAACAGCAGGTTTTTAAGTCTGACGATTGCGCTTCTTGGGTATTCATATTTAATTTATTATTTTGCTACAAACGGTTTTAAAATGGATATTAACACAGTGAACTTATTGTTTTTTACAACGGGTATTTTACTTCACCGCACGCCTTTATCCTATATGAATGCCGTTTCTAATGCTGCGAAAGGAACCGCCGGGATTGTGATTCAGTTTCCATTCTACGCAGGTATTCAAGGCATGATGGAGCTATCGGGATTAGGCGGGAAGCTAACGAACGCATTTATCTCGATTTCAAATGAAACGACATTTCCGTTTCTTGCGTTTTTAAGTTCTGGCGTTGTGAACTTTTTTGTTCCGTCGGGAGGAGGACACTGGGTTGTACAAGGACCTTTTATTATGCCGGCAGCTGAACAGCTCGGCGTAGATCCGGGAGTCGCTGCGATGGCCATTGCCTACGGAGAAGCATGGATGAATATGGCGCAGCCGTTTTGGGCACTGCCCGCACTAGCTATCGCAGGGCTCGGAGCGCGCGATATAATGGGCTACTGCGTGACGACCTTAATTGTATCAGGCTTTATTTTTGCTATAGGACTAACGTTTTTCTAATACGAAAAGGTCAGCTGAAAAGCTGACCTTTTTTTATTCTACATTATAAGCCAACTTCGCGTGCACTCCAGTTCCAGAATTCTTCTGCGAGTCGTTCATTTTTTGCTCTTGAAGAAGGGGGCGTAACGCGTTTTTTAT
>NZ_JBFULJ010000885.1:0-1578 GCF_056400385.1 Priestia sp. P5_B4 | reverse complement strand
TCTCATGACAGCCTACAAAGAAGTGTTATATAAAGGAAAACGCTTTGTACTGATTCACGTATATGATTCAGGATACTGTGAAATCCGACCGATTGATCATGCTTTTAAAGTCGAACTTGTGCGATTAGATGAGATAGAACAATGTGGATAACAATCATGAACGCAGCTAATGCAGCTGCTTTTTTATTTGTATTAAAAACAAGTGGATGAGATAAAAATAGCTGAATTGGCTGGCCTTTTACATAATTTCTTCCTGTATACTTTGTAACTAAGGATATTCGCACTTATTTAGTTTCTATACTTACTCGAGGTGATTACATGAAAAAAGGCTGGCTGGAATGGATATTATTATCCGTGGCGTTAATTTGGGGAGCCAATTATGCAATCGGAAAATTTGGAGTTGCTCATATGTCTTCCATTCAATTTAGCGCACTGCGTTTTATAATGGTTGCTCCTATTCTTTTACTTATTACAGGAATAATAGAGCGAGGCATTCGGATCGAAAAAAAAGACTGGGGACGCTTAATAGCGGTCAGTATAGTAGGCGTTACGCTCTATCAAACGCTGTTTATGGTATCTGTTAAGTATACGACAGCTACAAATGCTTCTTTACTTATTTCGATGTCTCCTATTTTCACAGGAATCCTAGCTATATTATATAAGCATGAAGCTTTTTCGTTAAAAACACAGCTAGGCTCTGTGCTTGCTTTTTTTGGGGCTGCGTTTGTACTGCTGTTTGGTCCCTCTAGTCATGCGCTGTCGCAGCTTGCATGGTTCGGAAACATCATGGGGATTGTGGCAGCCATTGCTTGGGGCTGGTACCCGATTTTAGCAAAACCTTTAGTCGTAAAATATTCTGCTTTGCGCGTGACTGCGTGGTCCGCTTTAATCGGCGCTATTCCGCTTACTGTCTACTGTCTTTTCACCTATCAAACACTTGTATGGCCAACAGATATAGGTAGCTGGAGCTCTCTGGCATACTCTGTTTTGTTCGTGACAGTGTACGGGCTGGTAATGTGGTATGTAGGAATTGGAAAAATTGGTTCTACAAAAGTAATGGTTTACATGTATGTTATTCCTTTGTTCGCCGTTGTTTTTGCTGCTGTAACTATTGGAGAGACCATCAATGCTATGCAGCTGCTTGGAGGACTTATTATTTTTAGCGGTTTGTATATTGTCAAAAAAAGCCCTGCTCCTAAAACAGCTCTTAAACTTAAAAAAGCAAACTAACAAKAGTAACGGGTTCGGTTGATTCATGCTAATAACGCTCAGATTTTTTCTGGGMGTTATTCGTATATTATTTTAATGTCCTAATTGAATTAAACGCCCGTTAGTTTGATTAATGAACATTTTTTAGTTTATATTCATGAGTGATTTTATGCTGATTGTATATGCGTTTAAAACCGTTTCGTTCATAAAATAGTTTCGCTTTGTCCGTATCCGTATAGAATCCGAGGCTGTCGTAATAATTCTCTGCATAGTGAATGACTTCTTTTAAAAGTCGCTTGCCTATACCCTTTCTGCACAATTGAGCTGAAACATAAAACCTCCTTACTCTTTCAGCGTTAGCATACTGGC
>NZ_JBFULJ010000884.1:0-1578 GCF_056400385.1 Priestia sp. P5_B4 | reverse complement strand
CCTAAACCGATTCCTTCAACAGGAAGAGACACAACTTCTTTATAGTAATCAACGCTGTCAAAATACGTTTGCAAAATGATTTTTACATTCGGTGTCGCTTCCTTCAAAGTTTGATAGACTTCTGTGTAAAGTGCCAGGTCTTCTTTTGATAGCGTTGTAGATAAAATCGGCTCATCTATCTGTACCCACTCTACTCCTTCTGCCTCAAGCTCAGCTAAAATAGTCGCATACAGAGGAACAAATTGTTCAACTATTTCTTTAAACTCATTTTTTTTATATCCTTTTGACAGCTTCACAAATGTTACTGGACCTAAAATCACGGGCTTGCCTTCAATATTCAGCTTCTGTTTTGCTTCTTTGTAAAACTGAAGCGGGCGATTTTCTACAAGTGCCGGCGTACATTCCTCAAGCTCTGGTACGATGTAGTGATAATTTGTGTTAAACCATTTTGTCATCGTAGAGGCTACCGCACCTTTTGTTCCTCGGGCGATGTCAAAATACGTTTCAAGCGATACCGGTCCTCCGTCATAATCAAAGCGCTTTGGCACTAGACCAAACATAGTCGCTGTATCTAGCACGTGATCGTATAAACTGAAATCGCCGACTGGAATTAATTCAATTCCTGCGTCACGCTGTTTTTTCAGATGCCCTAGACGAAGAGCTTCAATCTCCTGAAGAAAGATATCTTTCTCTAGCTTTCCTGCCCAAAACTGCTCAAGCGCTTTTTTCCATTCTCGTTTTTCACCAATTCTTGGATAACCTAAGTTTGAACTTTTTACACTGCTCATTTTTTCCACTCCCTGTATATTTTTTATCGGTAAACTAAAAAATCTCTCTTTTCGAAATGAAAAGAGAGATGATACGCATACTTAACTAAAGTTGAGATAGCCTGTTTTTCTCAACACGTATTCCTCACTCCTCTCTATATCCCGTAGAGCTTAAGTGCATACAACAGGCAGGTCTCCTGACTTAGGTTCATCGCTTCCTATCCCTTCCCATTTCAACATGAAACAGTGGTTAATAAGTTGCTCCCCATTACAGTGGCGGGACCGCGCCGGCTTTTCACCGGTCTTCCCTTTTAAGCTGCGTACATTCGTTACACAGCACCTGATGCATTTTTATAAAATTGTTCATTCAAAACATATTCACATAAAATAAAAAGCCTCTCTATCACGAATAGAGAGGCATAGTATCTATGAAATCCTCTCTTATTTTTCAAAGCTGTACGCTTTGCAGGATGTAGCACCTTTTCAACAAGAATGTTAAATGGTTGCCGGGCTTCACAGGGCCAGTCCCTCCGCCTCTCTCAATAAGAGTTTTAATTGTTTATAATATTTTGAATGTAGAGTCATCTTAACACCTTAGATTTATGTTGTCAAAAAAAATTTTAAAAAAATCAGTTTTCAGGAGGTGCTGACGCTAATTTTTGCCTTAACAATTTGTAATCATCTTTTCGATGTGTTTCAATTAAATCTTTTGCTCCCTGGTGATATCCTGACGAATAGATATACTCTACCGCTGTTTCGATAAGCTTTCTTTTTTCCTCGGCACACTCCCGGTCCATTAAGGGGAACAGTC
>NZ_JBFULJ010000883.1:0-1580 GCF_056400385.1 Priestia sp. P5_B4 | reverse complement strand
TCTATTATTTCTGGAATAGAAGCTATGCATATCATTAAAAAAGGGCAACTTACTTCATGGAACCAGTCTGTCCAAAATCAAGTGAAGTTCATCCATCAACTATTTGGAATTGCTGCTTAAGACCAGATTCCACTAAGACACTTTTTGCCTCTTTATATCTCCTTAAGTATTCGCACCAGAACCTAAAAAGCTGCATACTCCGGAGAAAGAATCCTTGGTAGAAGGCTTATACATAATGGGCAGTCTTTGTTGTAGTTATTCTTCATAATTTGTATTAAATATAAATAAATATAAGCTAATTCTAGAAGTATAGGTTTTACCTGTCTAAARGAAGGKAATAATAGGGTCAACTTGATAAAGGGAGTGATCTTATGCAAGCCGATATGACGGTCGAAGAAGTCAAAGCCCAAATCCAGTACTTAGGAACAAATGGACAATCTCTAAAAAAGAAAAAAGTAAAGCAAACACATCCAAAACTAATGAAAAATGCACTTTATTTTTTCCCTAGCTGGGAACATGCTATGGTAGAAAGTGGTGTAAATAGCATATAATAAGCAGAAACTCAGTCTTTTTTGACTGAGTTTCTGCTTATTATATATAGAAAGCTTTTAAAGGAAAAAGAATGATGGGTGTGGAATACAAAGAAAAACGGTTGCACAAAGATAGGAGAGATAAAAGACATGAATGCTACATTTAATCAACTTTTATCAATGAAAAATCTACGTGACGTTCAAAAAACAGAAATTTTAGTGCAAATGGAACAAGCTTCAAAGAATAAAGATAAAGAAACCCTCTTACGATTAACTAAACAGCTTCGAAGTATCTCATAGAATACCTTCTGTAATAGAATTAACCCACTAACAGGAAGCCTTTACATGAGAACAATAAAAAAGCGACTTATCTATCCTAATTCGAACAGTAAGGTCGCTTATCCTATTTTTTATTCATATATTTACCCTTCCACTTTACAATATGTGTACATTTATCATGTTATATGTTCATCTTCTAACTGAATTACATCTTTGTCCTGAGATTGATTGAATAAATAAGTAAGGTATGAATGGAGTTCGAATCGGTCTTCATCAATAAAATTAGAAAACACCTGTTTATATTCTTTCAACATCTTTTCCTCCTTTATTTATGTTTCTTACTTCTATCATTACCTATCTAGTAATCTCTTATACATACAAATTAATAATGTACTTATTGCTTGTATTAACTTGTATGTAACACAACACAGAGTTAAAAAAAGTTTATTCTTTCTTTTTTGTATGGGCTCCACCTGCGCCAAATACAACGATAGCCACGCATGCTATCCACCTGACTTTATTATAACAGAAAACGCTTACATTATAAATAGTTATATCTGTAATTATAAAAAGTGATTATATTATTCTTTATGGAGTTTTTTAAATATACGTATATTTTAAGAGCGTAGAATATCCTGGGTAAATAAAAATATTCTTCAATGTAAAGAGATAATTAGTTATCAATCGATTGATAGGAGATATTCATGTGCAATACTCTCTGGGAGTTATTCTAAAGAAATCCCTCTTTTTATGTCGAAAATTAGCAAGTAT
>NZ_JBFULJ010000882.1:0-1583 GCF_056400385.1 Priestia sp. P5_B4 | reverse complement strand
GCGTAGAGCTGACGAAAAGCATTACTTTGCCGCTGCTTTATGGTCAAGAAGAATGGCTTCTTTGCTATTAATCGGGCTTTTTCATCTTGTCTTTTTCTGGTATGGAGACATTTTGCATGTGTATGCTATTGGCGGTTTTTTATTGTTGTTTTTTTATAATCAAAAAACCAAGACGATTTTGCTGTGGGCAATAGGCCTGCTATGCTTTTTTTATCTTTTGGCTTGCATGCAGTTTTTTATTCCAGCCCACGTCTTGCAGGAGGCTCAGTTGGAGTATAAGGTTTTACATGAACATGCCTTAGTCCAATATTTATCCACCTACAGGCAAGCAGACTATTTATCTTGGCTGTTTTATCGTTTGAATGTTGAAGTCGTACCTATGCTATTAAATCTACCGTTTTCTATCTTTCCCGTATTTTCTATGTTTTTATTTGGCTTATATGCTGCTAAAAAAGAATTAGTACATAGTATCGAACAAAATCGTTCTTTTTTTAAGAAAATTCAGTTAATAACAGGTGCAGCAGGTTTTACTTTAACTATTATTCTCGCTATCTTAAAACTAGAAATTTTAAAATATGGACTCTATCAGCAGGCGGCCATTCACCTTTTTACAAGTTTGAGCGGCATTTTTCTATGTTTTTTTTATCTTACCACCTTACTGTTATTCCTGCAATTTTCTCCTTACGCTTCAGTGCTTGGTCTTTTTAAGTATAGTGGAACAATGGCATTAACAACTTACCTTAGCCAAACTTTAATTTGCCTGTGGATGGTTAGAGTCTTTGGTTTATACGGAACTCTTACCTTAACAGAAAGCACGATTATTTGTCTCATTATATATACACTCCAGCTTTTTTTTAATAAGTGGTGGCTTTATTATTTCTATTACGGTCCGTGTGAATGGTTATGGCGGAGCTTTACATACCGATCTTTCCCGCCTCTCAGACGGAATAGAAAAGCTACAGCTTAACAGCAAATCGGCCTTCAAATTTGAAAGCCGATTTGTCTCCTTTACTGCAAAGGCGGTATGGTTATTCGTTTAATTCCATTTGTCTCAAACTCTCGTATATACTCCATTTCTCGATGAAAAATTTGCATAAAAACTTCATTTTTTATTTCTTTAATGGGTCCTATTTGTTCTATCACATCTCGTTTAGCCATGCGATAGGCTAGCGCTTCCCAAAACACTTCGTTATCGTATTCTCCAATAATATCTTGAAGAGAATCTTCATGTTCTTCTGTAAACATAACCTCACTGTTTAGCGTGTGAAAAGGTCCTTTTTCAAGGAAAGGCTCTGCATGAGAAAACATTTGTTTTTCTACATCCGTATATTCTTGTGCATGCTCATCTTCTACTCCAGAACATGCTGTGACCATCCAGTTACCTAAATAAATCAAATCAAGCAGTTGAAAAAAGTGCGTTTCAGATAGTTGAAGTTCAATTTCGTTTTTTACAGGGGCTTTTGACATAAGCGTGGATCTCTCCTTTAATTTTGAGGGTAGTTGCTACTAAATAAAATAGCTAAAAGGGTTAGTATGCAGGCTAGCAGGAAAACTGAAGAAATGACTTCACCTCTTTTCTGTAG
>NZ_JBFULJ010000881.1:0-1584 GCF_056400385.1 Priestia sp. P5_B4 | reverse complement strand
CTTTTTTTCCTGTAACCGAGAATGCAAAACCAATCTTTTTTAGCTGCTCGCCTGTAGKGGAATGTGTAATTGTTTTTTCTTCRAAATTTTCAACGTTAAATTCAAYATTATTRATAATTAATTGTTTCAATTCAACCACCTCTTTATCWATATTAATACGACGAGTCTTAAAARATTCCCTGTTTTCYCAAAATAAATAAAACACTGATGAATTAGTATCCTTAAAAAATTATTTAGAAAACCTTGTGCTTGGAAAGATAATTAGTGAAGATTGATTGTAATGTCATATTTAAAGAAGAAAATTAAACTGTTTTGTGGTTATATAACAGTGGTGCTGGTGAAATTAAGGAACAAGATTCATTTGGAAAAGTTAAATTAGTATCACTTTCTGAGCTTAAAGCGTTAGAAAAGATAGATTTTCACGAATGAGTTGTTAACTGTCTTAAATTTCGAAGAGCAACAAAACCTGCTTTAGTTCCATTACCAACTAGAACTAAAGCAGTACATACTCCAAATGTTGCTAGATTTGAATGAGCAATCAATTGGGCAGAACAAAAACGAATATTACTTCTTGCAAGTTCAACGGCTTTTACCTCATATTTGAAATCACTAACTTTATAATTACTATACGAGTGTCCTGTTCTAGGTAACCCCTCTCCGTTATCTAAAAACATGTTAGTTGAACTAGAATAAGATTTCATATGCAAATTTATAAGTTTGTCCAAATCTTGACTACAGTTAATTGTTTTTTCGTCTAAAAGTCCATAATTGCTACCTAAATCAATTAATTCTTTCCTTTTTTTTGTAATACACTTTTGTAAGTCTTTTATTTGACCTACTGGCTTGACTACCATTAACATAGCTTTTTCTCACCCCATCGGAATTTTTCATCTCTAGGAAATTTAGTATGTCCATAATAAAAAGATTGGGCCAACAAAAAATATTATGAGCAATATAAGATAGAATGAAAACGATTTCTACAAAACATATCAAAAAATTACAAGAAAATACAAAAACTGTAGACATTAATTAGGTAGTCCAGTCGAAAAACTATATATTTTTAGTTAGCATAATGTAATTTATAGAATAGGTCCCTAATATTAAAAGAAAGCGTATCAGCAAATAGAAGTGAGATTTTTTAAAAAAAGGGGTTACGAAAAAAGGGAAAAATTCTCAATTATTAGGAAAATAAAAATAAATAGTTTAGCTCCTTTTTAACGTGGAAGATAAAAAATATATTAAAAATTATTAGGAGGAATGTAAAATGACAACTAATAAAAACAATGACAAAATGAGCCGTGAAGAAGCTGGAAGAATGGGTGGCAAAGCTACAGCCAAAAATCATGATAAGGAATTTTATCAAGAGATAGGCGAAAAAGGCGGAGAAACTACAGCTAAAAACCATGGGAAAGAATTCTACCAGGAAATCGGTGAAAAGGGTGGCAATTCCAACAACAAACGTACTAATGACTAATTGTTTGTAAAATTGAATTTTTGTCTTTTTACGTGGCATATGATATACATTTTTAGTTCGCATCATCAACATTAATAGAAGCCAAATTCTTTATCTATAAAGAATTTGGC
>NZ_JBFULJ010000880.1:0-1585 GCF_056400385.1 Priestia sp. P5_B4 | reverse complement strand
ATTCAATCCATTACCATTCGAAAAGAAGAAATGATTTGTTTTAATGACGTGGAGAAATTTCAAGTCAATCAAAACGATTACTCAGCTAGAAAGCTAGTATCTCTATTAAAAAAAATCAAGAAATTTATTCGCACTCATTCCCATGAATATATGTGTCAAGACTATATATATCCGTGTGTATCCTCAAAAGAATTAACTTCTATTTGTTCGTCTTTTCAAATTCATCAAACCCCTGATCCAAAAGATGTGTTGTCGGTAGAAGGACAGCTATGTGAAGAAGTTGAAAAAGAGATGCGAAACAGGCTCTACTTACCTGCTAAAGAAAAAATTGTAGCTCATTTAAATACATATCCTCTTCAAAAAACCGAGGGGATTACCGTTTGTTCTAAAGGAATTTATTTCTCAAAATCTTTTAAAACAGTTTACTACCCTTGGCACTTATTTCGCCACGTGAGTATCTCAGTGGAAACCGAGGAATTAAAAATTGCTAAAAAACATTCGTTATCTCTCAACTCAGCTGCCGTGTCAAGCGGGGAAGTAATGCTGTTTCTAAAACAGATTAAACAGCATGTGCAGGCTTTGCATGAAAAAGAAGTCGATATTAAACAAGATAATAAGTTTGCATGGAAGATGTTAATTTAAAAAACAGGTTACGCGTAATCTGTTTTTTTATTTTGTAGTTCTTTAGAATCATTTATTTGGAATATTGAAAGACATCATACAAGTAAACAAGACTAGAATATTGGAAGTTAAGAAATTTTTTCCATGACTATAAGGTTAATTTTACCAAAATATCTTTCCTATTTGGATAATTATGCTAAAATAGAGMTCGAGTTTATTTTAAGGAGCTGACAACAAGATGGAACGTAATTATTCAATTGATTTTATTAAGTTTTTTGCTACAGTGTTTGTGGTTTGTATTCATGTTAATCCATCACATGACGATTTCTTTTTAGGGAACCAGGAAAATGTGCTAGATGTCATTGTTGACACATTTGCACGATTCGCGGTTCCTTTTTTCTTTATTGTATCAGGTTATTTGTTTATGAATAAAATCCAAAAGCATCCAAAGCCTTCTGCATACTTAAAAAAATACACGTGGAATATTTCAAAGCTTTATGCATGTTGGTTCATCTTTTATTTATTGTTTGGTGTAGTTCTGCGCTTATTTCAGAACCACGGAACATTAGCAGAACGAAAAGGTGCAGTAGCTGATTATTTAACATCATCCATCACATTCAAAGATATTTTTTATTATGGAAGTGACACAAGCGGATTTCAGCTTTGGTACTTGATTGCATTAATTTGGGCTGTTGTCATCGTTTTCTTATTTCAACGATGGAAAAAGATTGGCTTATTAATGTTTATCAGCACCGTATTATATGTAACTGGGTTATTTGGGCAGTCTTATTCTTTATTTTTTCCACTTTCTTTTCAAACGAGAGATGCCCTGTTCTTTGGTTTGTTCTATACAGTATTAGGAGCTATGTTTGCCCTTTATGGTAAGCAAATTCTGTCAGTATTAAACGCAAGGCCAACAATTTATTTAGCCAGCTTTTTTGTGTTTTCAGCGTTAGAGATCGTC
>NZ_JBFULJ010000879.1:0-1593 GCF_056400385.1 Priestia sp. P5_B4 | reverse complement strand
GAGGACTTAACCAAACTTTTAAAAGCGTAAGCTTTACTCAGCGAACTGTTATCTAGTTTTGAGAGAGCAATCTCTTGTCTGGTGGCGATAGCGAAGAGGTCACACCCGTTCCCATACCGAACACGGAAGTTAAGCTCTTTAGCGCCAATGGTAGTTGGGACTTTGTCCCTGTGAGAGTAGGACGTTGCCAGGCAATGAATAAGACCCCTTTTTATGCTCTTATAAAAGAGTCTAGGGGTTTTTTATTTGGCTCATTTATAAAAATCTTTTATACAATGAATATTGTGTATGATACACGGAGGATTAGCTCAGCTGGGAGAGCACCTGCCTTACAAGCAGGGGGTCGGCGGTTCGATCCCGTCATCCTCCACCATCGACTATTTAAGTCAGAGATTGCACGCCGGTGTAGCTCAATTGGTAGAGCAACTGACTTGTAATCAGTAGGTTGGGGGTTCAAGTCCTCTTGCCGGCACCATTTTTTTCGAGCCATTAGCTCAGTTGGTAGAGCATCTGACTTTTAATCAGAGGGTCGAAGGTTCGAGTCCTTCATGGCTCACCATTTATATTCACACGCGGGTGTGGCGGAATTGGCAGACGCGCTAGACTTAGGATCTAGTGTCTTACGACGTGGGGGTTCAAGTCCCTTCACCCGCATCTTTCATTAATTTCATATAYGYGCGGAAGTAGTTCAGTGGTAGAACACCACCTTGCCAAGGTGGGGGTCGCGAGTTCGAACCTCGTCTTCCGCTCCACATATATAAGTCCTGCCGGGGTGGTGGAATTGGCAGACACACAGGACTTAAAATCCTGCGGTAGGTGACTACCGTGCCGGTTCAAGTCCGGCCCTCGGCACCATTTTAATAAGCGCCCGTAGCTCAATTGGATAGAGCGTTTGACTACGGATCAAAAGGTTAGGGGTTCGACTCCTCTCGGGCGCGCCATRAACGGGAAGYAGCTCAGYTTGGTAGAGCACTTGGTTTGGGACCAAGGGGTCGCAGGTTCGAATCCTGTCTTCCCGACCATTTATGGGGCCTTAGCTCAGCTGGGAGAGCGCCTGCCTTGCACGCAGGAGGTCAGCGGTTCGATCCCGCTAGGCTCCACCAATTAAAYTRAATAATTGTAACRAATAATATGGCGGTGTAGCTCAGCTGGCTAGAGCGTACGGTTCATACCCGTGAGGTCGTGGGTTCGACTCCCTCCGCCGCTACCATATAAGTTACATTTGTTATAAATAYACGGAGGAATACCCAAGTCCGGCTGAAGGGATCGGTCTTGAAAACCGACAGGGGTGTYAAAGCCCGCGGGGGTTCGAATCCCTCTTCCTCCTCCATTTATTTATAYYRTATTCATATCRTCGCGGGGTGGAGCAGTTCGGTAGCTCGTCGGGCTCATAACCCGAAGGTCGCAGGTTCAAATCCTGTCCCCGCAACCAAAGTGGTCCCGTGGTGTAGCGGTTAACATGCCTGCCTGTCACGCAGGAGATCGCGGGTTCGAWTCCCGTCGGGACCGCCATTTTAAATTTAATAAGGCTCGGTAGCTCAGTTGGTAGAGCAAAGGACTGAAAATCCTTGTGTCGGCGGTTCGATTCCGTCC
>NZ_JBFULJ010000878.1:0-1594 GCF_056400385.1 Priestia sp. P5_B4 | reverse complement strand
GTATTCTTGCTGAACTAATTCAAAACCTCCGAATGTATGATGAAAAAAAGGGATGAAAATGTCCGGGTTAAATATTGTTGCTGTTTATCTYGCCGCAGGAGCTAGTAAAAGGATGGGCAGAAATAAACTGCTGCTGCCTTTAGGGAATGGATGTTTGGGAAGTAAAGCTTTACGAAAAGCTGTTTCTTCAAAAGTAAATCATACGATAGTAGTAACTAAGAAAGGAGATTATCTTGAGTGGATTGACCCTATTCTTTTTTCAGAAGCATATCAGCAGAAGTGGAGTCATACTTCTTGTAGTAGTGCCTTAAAAGGTCAGTCTGCGTCTTTAAAATGCGGATTAAAAAAAGCAAAAGAATTAAACGCTGATGCTATTATTGTGCTGTTGGCAGATCAGCCTCTTATAAGCATCGTGCTGATAGATACATTTGTTTCTCTTTTTGAAAAATATTTTTCTGTTCCATTTATTTCATCTTTTTATCAAGGGATTTCCAGAGCACCAGTTTTATTTTCAAAACAAATGTTTTCAAGCTTGGATAAGCTGCAAGGAGATCAAGGGGCAAGAAAAATCATAAGACAAAGCGGACCTGAAAATGGAATATTTTACGAATGGACCGACGCTTCCCTTTTTATGGATGTTGATACAAAACAAGCGTATGAACGCATTAAAAAGATATACAAAGAGAAACCTTGACTGTTTTGATTGATGGAGGTGAAAAGAGTGGAGATCATTGGAAAAAGTGTGATTCGAAAAGATGCATTGGAAAAAGTAACGGGGACGGCTCGATACACAAATGATTACATGTTTAAAGGCTCCCTGCATGCCAAAATAGTAGTCAGTCCTTACGCTCATGCAAGGATTCAAGCAATAGACGTCCAAGCGGCGATTGCTATTCCCGGTGTTCATGCGGTTGTGACGGGTGAGCACTTGCCGTTAACCGGGGAAGGAGTTCGTGACCGGCGACCGCTTGCATTTGAAAAAGTGCGTTATCACGGAGAAGCCGTAGTCCTGGTAGTAGCAGAAACTCCTGCACTCGCTGAGCGTGCGGCGAGCTCCGTTCATATTCAATATGAGCCGTTGCCTGTCGTACATTCTCCTAGCGCCGCTATTGAGCCTGATTCTCCTTTAGTGCATGAACATATGCACATCTACAAGCATGATGAAACGGTGTATCCAGAGCCCGGCACCAACGTAGCAAACAGAGTTAAAATTCGAAAAGGCAATATAGAAGAAGGTTGGCAAAAAAGTGAGTTAATAGTCGAAGAAACATTTTCTCTATCTCCTTCAGATCACGCGGCAATGGAAACAAGAAGCGCCGCTGCTGAAATCCTTCCAAATGGATTAGTTAAAATTATCACTTCTTCTCAAGCTCCTTTTATGGTCAAAAAATTAATCAGTGAGTACTTTGAAATTGAAGCGGGAAAAGTGATCGTTGAAACACCGCTAGTAGGAGGAGGGTATGGAGGAAAAGCAGCTGTTCAGCTAGAGCTGCTTGCTTATCTAGCTTCAAAAGCTGTGGGTGGAAGGCTGGTTAAAATATTGAACACAAGAGAAGAAGATATGCTTACTTCGCCTGCTCACGTAGGTCTAGAT
>NZ_JBFULJ010000877.1:0-1595 GCF_056400385.1 Priestia sp. P5_B4 | reverse complement strand
AGTCAACTTATTAACTCTCTAGTTCAATACTGTAAAGAACTTGATTATGAACGCCTTTTTCTTTGGACCGTTAGTGATATGGTTACAGCTAGACCACTATATAAAAAGTTTGGGTTTGAAATAATGGAAGTACAAGAGAAAAAATCCTTGTGGGGAGCTACTTTAATAGAAGAACGCTGGGATTTAGAGCTAAGAAAAAAATAATCACTTTTAGTTGAGGGGAATATATGAAAAGAACATTTCATTACGCTTGGATTATTGTTTTTGTTACATTTTTGACTTTTTTAGCCGTTCAAGGTGTTCGGCTTTCATTTGGAGCTTTTGTTGAACCTTGGGAAACAGATTTCTCAATGGATAGAGGAACCATTTCTCTTATCTCAACATTGAGTTTTATTATCTATGGGCTGTCTCAACCACTCATTGGAAGACTGGTAGATAAGTTGGGTGCTCGGCTCATTTTATCCTTTAGTACTTTTCTAGTAGGTATAAGTATTTTTCTCACATCTTTTGTAACTCACCCCTGGCAATTATTCTTTCTTTACGGAATTATGGTTTCTCTCGGCGTGGGAGGAGCCTCCAATGTAGCCGCAACGGTGGTTGTGACCAATTGGTTTAACGAAAAACGTGGACTTGCGTTTGGGATTATGGAAGCTGGATTTGGTGCTGGACAAATGCTTCTTGTCCCAGGATCTCTTATGTTAATTCATTGGCTTAATTGGAAAATGACAGTTGTTATATTAGGCGCCTTTTTAGTGCTTATTGTCTTTCCTATCGTCCTTTTATTTTTACGGAATCATCCTAAAGAGAAAGGTTTAGTTCCTATTGGGGGTGAAATCGTAGAAGAAGGTACAGTCGAAAAAAAAGCTTTAAATATAAACGCTTCAATATGGAATGTCTTTCTAAAAAGAGAGTTTTGGTTTTTAATCTTACCTTTTGCTATTTGTGGTTTCACTACTACAGGATTAATGGATACGCACCTTATTCCTTTTTCACATGATCATGGATTCTCAACAAGTGTTACTAGTGCTGCAGTAAGTATACTTGCTGGGTTTAATATTATAGGTATTTTACTATCTGGTGTTGTGGCTGATCGCTGGAGTAGTCGCAAAATGTTATTTCTTTTATATGGAATGAGGGCGATGTCTATTTGTATTCTCTTGTACAGTCATAATTCTGCATTATTGCTTATTTTTGCAGTATTATTTGGATTAGTTGACTTTGCAACTGTAGCTCCAACTCAATTACTAGCTACTCAATATTTTAAAGAATACTCCATTGGGTTTATTTTAGGGTGGTTATTCCTTAGCCATCAAATAGGATCGGCATTGGGAGCTTATTTACCAGGCTTATTTTATAACCAAACAGGTAGTTATAATATTTCTTTTTATGTCTCAATTATGATCTTAGCAGGAGCAGCCATTTTAAACTTGTTACTCCCTGAACCTCATAAAGTTACGCAAAAAGAGAAAATAGATACTCACGAACAGCTACAAGATTAATAAAAAGGTAAGCCTTCATTAACGGCTTACCTCTTTTATTTATTATGATTACCTATAAGAAACATTATGGTGCGACAAGAAGTCGCTTTCTTACAG
>NZ_JBFULJ010000876.1:0-1597 GCF_056400385.1 Priestia sp. P5_B4 | reverse complement strand
GTCATGGTTAAAAGAGATGCTTGAGACTTAACTAGACCTAGCATATGACCTGATATGCCTTTTTCATTGATTTCCTCAACGGACTGATTCGGCTTTTTAGGCTGTGAAGGCTTTAAGCCATAAACAAAGGTATGAGACTGCTTCATGTTATATACATGTGTAGAATCGGCCGGCTTTTGACCAGTAGAAAAAGCTTCTACGATTAAATTATATTCATTTAAAATAAACTGATATTGCCGATCAATGATATCAAGCAGCTCTTGTTCTTTTACATATTGCCTAAACATCATAAACTGATCCATTACATTAATCGAGCCGGCAAGTGTTTCATGAACGTCAAATAGTTCATGCCCTCCATGGTTCAATTGAGGGGGTACAGCTCCAGTTTGCATGTTTGTAGGAAGTTCGTGATTATTCATACTAAGTCCTCCTTAAAATCGGTATCGACTATAGTCTTTAAACTTCTTCAGGTTTTATACTCAAACTTGATTTATTCATAAAATGTTGCTCTACATAACTTAATTTACAACTAGTTATTTAATTAAAGGGTAAAAGTGAAAGGGTTTTATGAAAAAAAAGCGAATATCAATAACAATTCACGATCTATAGATAGGGGAATCAAAAAACATGAATGAGCTGCTGTCATACTCAAGTGAATTAAAACACGAAGCAAATCAACTGGTGGTATCCAGTCATTTATTGGATCTGTTAAGAGAATATGGTTGTCTTCTCTCAGGGGAGAGTTTTGAGTTAAATGTCATGACAAATCGCATCATTAATTTTTACGTAGGAAATGATGAAATGGATGAAGAATCTATTTTTCACATGGGGTATCAGCTTACAAAGCGTTTTAGCCCTTATAAGATGACATTTACTAATGAAAAAGATAAGTATCAGTGGAGTCTGTATATGATTCAGAAGGGAGAAGAGTGGAAGCTTGATATTTCCGTGCTTCCAGAAAATATCGTGAAAGGCAAAGTTGAGAAACAAGAGTTATTAAAATCACTTTTCACTGAAAAGAAGCGAGAATGCATTTTATTTTTCAAGCAGCAAAGCGGATATAATCGCTATTATACGAGTGATCATGTCTATAAGGCTGTGCTAGAAGATGACATTCACGATGATATGTCTTTTTTTATGTGGCTGCAAAGACAAAAAAAAGTAAATCAACAAACGTAAAAAAGAGCCGCTTAGGCTCTTTTTATGCGTTTACGGATGTTTTTACAGGTAAAGCAGCTTTTAGCATCCAAATATGTTTTTCAATGTTGCCGATTGTTCCAATGAATAAGTCAGCTGTTACGTGATCGTGTGCTGCTTCAGCGTTTTCAACTGCATTTTTTAGGTTTTTAACAAGTAGCGTATAGTCATTAATTAAGGTTTCTACCATTTCTTCACTCGTTTGCTCGTTTCCATCTTCAGAAAGAGTAGCTGCTTGCAAAAATTGCTTCATTGTAGCAATTGGGCTTCCTCCAATGGCTAGTAATCGTTCTGCATATTCATCTATATAGTCCGCCGTCTCATTATAGAATTCTTCAAATTTTTCATGAAGCGTAAAAAATTGAGGCCCTTTTACATACCAGTGAAAGCGATGTAGCTT
>NZ_JBFULJ010000875.1:0-1598 GCF_056400385.1 Priestia sp. P5_B4 | reverse complement strand
GGATTTTGAATAAATAAAAAGGATGATTAATGATGATCATCCTTTTTTTCTTTCTTCTTTCTTTTTTTCACTTCTATATACTTAATGTGAAAATCCTCTATAATCAGAACTTTAAAGTAAAATTGCTCATGCTGAATGATATCATTTTTGGTCACATCAAACTTTTCGGTTAACACCCACCCGGCAATGGTATCTACTTCTTCGTCGCTAATATCCGTACCGAGTAAATCATTTACTTGGCTAATGAGCATTTTTCCGTCAAGAATATAATGATCGTCTTTAATTTTTTGTACATAAGGAATTTCGTCCGTATCAAACTCATCTCGAATTTCTCCCACAATTTCTTCAATAATATCTTCTACTGTAACAAGCCCAGCGGTTCCGCCATACTCATCAAAAAGAATAGCCATTTGAATACGTTCTTTTTGCATCTTTACAAGCAAGTCATGAATGGGTACGGTTTCAATTACTTTAAAAATAGGCTTGACGTATGACTCTAACGTATTGGTGCCGTCTTTTTCGTTGAATACAATATCATTATAAATTTCTTTGATATTAACGAGACCGATTACTTTATCTTTATCCCCATCTTCAACAATTGGATAGCGCGTATATTTTTCGACATTTGCGATTTGCAAAAAAACCTCTACGACGTCGTCTTTGGAAGCACTCACAATTTCCGTACGAGGGACCATTACTTCTTTCGCTAAACGATCGTCAAAATCAAAGATTTTGCTCATATATCGATATTCGGATTGATTGATTTCACCGCCTTCGAAGCTCTCAGATAACAAAATACGCAGCTCTTCTTCACTATGAGCAGCTTCATTTTCTGAAATCATCGTTATACCAAAAATCTTAGTCAACATACGAGCTGATCCATTTAATATTTTAATGAACGGATACATAAGTTTGTAAAACACGATAATCGGTTTTGCAAAGTTCAGCGTAATTTGTTCAGCCATTTGAATAGCAAATGTTTTAGGAGCTAATTCCCCCAAGACAACATGTAAAAAAGTAATAACAACAAATGCAATGACAAAAGATAAAATACCAGCAAGCGGCTCATTGGTATGGAAGGTAGTAAAAAGAGGATGAAGCAACCGATCTAGCGTCGGTTCACCAAGCCAACCAAGCCCGAGAGCTGTGATGGTGATACCAAGCTGACAAGCGGATAGATATTCATCTAGATGCGTAATAACGTGTTTGGCAGATACAGCTTTTTTATGTCCTTCTTCTAGAAGCTGATTGATTTTTGAACTTCTTACTTTTACAATAGCGAATTCTGTCGCTACAAAAAAAGCAGTTAATGCAATTAAAACTGCGACTAATAGTAATTTTACGGCGATCATCAAAGTCACCACCTTGTATGTAAATGTATATCTTAAGTGTTAGCCAAAGTGGAGAAAACATGTATTAAATCAAGAAAAGAAAAACGCACATAAAAAAACTGCTTCTATCTTTAAAAAGAAAAAGAAGCAGTTTATTATGTTACATGTTCATTTAGGGGAATTAATCTTAACTTTACCATCATGGTCTATCACATATCGGTTCTACAGTTCAACTGACTTTTAGCAAACGTATTGCGAGTGTGTTAT
>NZ_JBFULJ010000874.1:0-1603 GCF_056400385.1 Priestia sp. P5_B4 | reverse complement strand
GAGTAATACATAAGTGCATTTCATTGTTTGTCTTATGATAAATAGTTGTACCAAATTGAACTTTCTCTCCCTTTAATGCACGTTGAAAGTAAATTCTCACTTCTTCTTGCTTTGCCTCATGTATAAACTCTGTTAACTGCTGGCTTTTTTCTTTATAATCATTTCCTATCAGTCTTAGCGCAGCTTTATTGCTAAAAATAACGTTTCCTACACAATCTATAAAAAAGATGCCCTCATTATATTCTTTTAGAAGCTGTGTATTCATACCGTCAAAATGCTTAATAATCTGTTTGTCAATTGGCTGTTTCTTCAACTCTCGTTTATCTTGCAAGACGCTTTTCTCCCTCCTCTGTTTGCCTTGTCTCTGTAAATCATTAAATAAAAAACACCTTTACATCTTCAGCTAAAATCTCATTTTCACTAGTGTATCAGCATATAAAACAGTGATTCTCATCCTAGCTGTAAAATTAAAAAGAAAACTTTACTTCTTCTTATAAGCTACTATTGGTAACATTCGACATATATTTTACCCTAATTTAACTAAATGAGGAACTTTCGAATCAAATATATAATAAAGGCTCATTAGCTTACACACATTTGATAAAATAAAACATATATTCACCTATTAGAAGGAGGCCCTGAATGAACCACCAACGCAAAAACCTTCGTCTATTTTCTAGAGGTTCGTTTCAAATTCTTACTTTTTTGCTTCTGTTCTCCCCACTTTTTACACGGATGTTTCGAGAAAACGTATTGCTTTATGTCATGTTTTCTTTAATTATTCTCCTCTTTGATCTTATCATTGAATATATTCTCATCAAGAAGCGAGGATCCGCCCCCAAAAGCTACATGGCTTTTTTTCAAACCATTTGTATGCCGGTGAACGTGTTTCTTTTATGTTTATTTTACATTGCAAGCTAAAAAGCATCTATCACTAAAGATAGATGCTTTTTAGCTTTATATCCAACGCTTTGTAAGATATATCTAACAAACTGTTAGATAGTTAACAAGCTCGATAAATGCTTGGCTACAATCGCTCCTTGACCGGCTGAAGAGCTGATACTAGAAAACAAGGGAGTCGTGCACGCGTCTCCAATTGCATAAATAGCTGGGTTGCTGCTTTGATGCACTTCATTAATGACGATGAGCCCGCTTTGTGTAGTAGTGACTTTTTCTTTAATAAGTTCAACATTGGGCGCTACGCCTAATCTAATAAGCACTGCGTCTACTGATAGGTTCTCACATTCACTGTTTTTACTTTTTAAATCGATCGATGTGACGTGATGCTTTCCGTGGATAGCCGTCACTTCGGTATCTGTCATCACTTTAACACTGGAGTTGGAAAGCACTTTTTCAACGTATTGCTCTCTTGCTTTAAAATGCGTAGAACGATGAATCAAATATACTTGTTTTGCTTGTGATGCTAAAAGATGTGCTCCTTCAAAAGCTCGGTCTCCTCCGCCAATGAGAGCAACCCTTTTACCTTTTAGCCGTTCTCCGTCTGCTGAAGCAGAATATACTTCTCCTCGGTCAATCATTTGCTGCTCACCCGGCACTCCGAGCTTTCGCTG
The DNA here is from genome assembly GCF_056400385.1 of Priestia sp. P5_B4. Classification (NCBI taxonomy): domain Bacteria; kingdom Bacillati; phylum Bacillota; class Bacilli; order Caryophanales; family Bacillaceae; genus Priestia; species Priestia sp. P5_B4. The sequence continues at coordinate 32 of NZ_JBFULJ010000874.1, read as the reverse complement.
ACTAGAACCCGTTGCTAAAATAAGATACGTAT
>NZ_JBFULJ010000873.1:0-1613 GCF_056400385.1 Priestia sp. P5_B4 | reverse complement strand
GTCTTAGTTGAGATATATGCGGCAAGTATAAATCCTCTTGATACAAAAATTCGAAAAGGAGAATTAAAATTATTATTGAAATACAAGATGCCGTTAATTTTAGGAAACGATTTTTCTGGAAAAATTGTTGAAGTAGGTACTAGTGTCACGAAGTTTAAAGTCGGTGATGAGGTATATGGTCGACCTAGAGCAAATAAAATGGGAACTTTTACTGAATATATCTCTGTTAACCAAGAAGATATTGCATTAAAACCTAAAAATTTAAATTTTGAAGAAGCCGCCTCAATCCCTCTAGTCGGATTGACATCCTACCAAGCTTTACATGATATTCTGCGAATTGAAAAAGGACATAAAATATTAATACATGCAGGAGCAGGGGGAGTAGGAACATTTGCTATCCAACTTGCAAAACATATGGGGGCTTTTGTCGCAACTACAGCTAGTGATGGTAGTGATTTAGTAAAATCTCTTGGCGCTGACGAAGTTATTAATTACAAGACAGAAAAGTTCGAGCATTCGATTCGTGACTACGACGCAGTTCTTGATACCATTGGGGGAGCGACGTTAGAGAGGTCATTTGTAACATTAAAAAAAGGAGGAAAGATTGTTTCTATATCTGGAATCCCGAATGCACGCTTTGCTAAAGAAAACGGATTTAGCTCATTAAAAAAAACCTTATTTTCAATTGCAAGTTATAAACTTACGAAGCTAGAAAAAAAACATAATGTGCAATACACGTTTCTCTTTATGAAGCATAGTGGAGAGCAGTTGAAAATTTTCACAGAAATGTTAGAGTCAGAAGTGATTAAGCCTACAGTTGATAAAATTTTTATTTTTGAAGATGCCCAAAAAGCATTGGAGTATTCAGAAGCGGGAAGAGCAAAAGGAAAAATAATACTTAAATTAAAATAATCAGTCTTATCTAACAAACCTTTCCTTAGGTAGAAAGTGTTTGTCTTACCTAGAGAAAGGAGGAAAAGTCATGAACTCTAGGCAGGAAGCTATTAATTACTGCATGAAATATAGAAATGTATTTGAAGATCAACCGTTTCGGGATAAGAACTGGACTACCATTAGACATAAGGAAAATCAGAAAGTGTTTGCATGGATTTTTGAGAGAGACGACCACATTTGGATAAACTTAAAGGGTGAACCAGAGATAAATCGTCATTTACGTCAAAGTTACGATTCTATAGTACCTGCCTATCATCTTAATAAAAAACATTGGAATTCTATCATTTTAGACGGTACCGTACCAGAAAAAGAAATAGATGAAATGATTAAAACAAGCTATCATTTAACAAAGGAGAGGAAGAACTTATGAAAACAAGAATAACTGAAATTTTCGGAATTCAATATCCGATCGTTCAAGGAGGATTAGCCTATTTAGCTTATGCTGAATTAGCTTCAGCTGTCTCCAATGCTGGTGGACTTGGGCAAATTACAGCTGCGACTCTAGGAACTCCAGAAAAGCTTCGAGAAGAAATTCGTAAAGTACGTACCATGACCGATAAGCCATTTGGAGTAAACTTTGCGATTGCAAGGCATGATGGAAATTATAAAGACTTGCTAGAAGTGGCTATCGAGGAGAAGGTGCCTGCTATCTCTATAAC
>NZ_JBFULJ010000872.1:0-1616 GCF_056400385.1 Priestia sp. P5_B4 | reverse complement strand
TAATTAATAAAATCACATACATAACAAAGTTGCTAAGCATAATAGATAAATTAGCGCTTGTAAAGGTGGAATTTTTAAATAAAGAAAAATCGATAATCGGGTTTTCTGCCGTATTTTCTCTTTTGATAAACAAGATTGTAGATAAAATAAATATTATTCCCATTATTAAAGCCTTGGTAAATTCCATACCGTGTGTCAACAAGATCAATAAAGAAATGCTAATTGCTAAATAAATGGAACCTTGAATATCTAAAGTACTTGTTTGCTTTTTAACATTAAATTTAGGAATCGTAACTATTCCGCTGATTAAAGCTAAGAAAAGAAAAGGAACGTTGACCCAGAATATAGCTTCCAAATTGAAGTTTTCAAGCAGGACAGACCCTAGTAAAGGTCCAATTGCAGCACCCAAACCCATCCCCATTCCAAATATACCTAGAACTTTAGGAAGCCGTTCTTTTGGCACCACATATCTAATGATTGCTATAGTGTTTGGAGTAAGTAAAGCTCCTCCTACTGCCTGCAGTGATCGAAAGATAATAAGAGAAATGAGATTAGTTGAAAATATACAGCCTAAAGATGCTATCAGAAAGAACACCACGCCCCATAAATAGATATTTCTGTTTCCATATAGATCTCCTAGCTTTCCAGCGATAGGCTGAGTGACAGCCATTACAATTAAATAAATAGTTACTACCCAAGAAATACTTGCAAGTGGTTCATTAAAATGAGCCGATATGGTTGATAGAGCAACGGCAATCATTGTCGAATTTATTGGTACAAGAAATGTCCCAATTAGTAATGAAATAATCAAGATAAGCTCTTTATGTTTACCCAAACATTATTGCCTCCTTTTAATGGAGAGAAATTCCTTTTATAAACGTTTTTATACTGTTTTTTATCATATCTTGATAATCTGCATGTAAGGCTTTGTCTCCAAAATTTAGTTTATACATAAAATATCCCCAATACGTACTTAGGAAAATCTCCGCTTGTGTACAGCAATCTAATTCTTTGATATATCCTTTCCTTTGCATTTCTTCAAAGTATTCTTTTAGTATTTCTTTCGTATCATTAATTTTTTTCAAAATTTCTTCGTGCGCCTGTGAGAAAATTAAAGGATCTTTTAAAGCAATTGAAATCATGTCTCGGTTATTATCAAAGTCTTTTAGTAACAGGTAACCGAAATTCGTCAAATCTTTTTCAAGCTCCCATTCAATTGATTTATCAAAAATTCCAAGCGAAAAGCTTGTTGTTTTGACAATAGCTTGAATAATGCCTTCTTTATTGCCAAAGTGGCGAAAAACAGTTAATTCATTAACGCCAGCTTGTTCTGCAATTTCTCTAGTGGTAGTACCTTTGTAGCCTTTTTCTTTAAGCAGTTCTATTGTAGCTTTTGTTATCTTCTTTTTTGTTTCATCTTTTTTCATGTTAATCATCCTTTATGCTTCCTGAATGTAAGTATTTACTTTCCATTAGGCAGTATATAAAGGAAAAAGAGCTGTTGTCAAATGGAAGCGAAGAGAACTATTTATTCATTTAGAAGCGTGACAATTCCATTCGTACCATCGACCATGACCATATCGCCATCTTTTAGCTTATCCGTACTTATTTTCGTA
>NZ_JBFULJ010000871.1:0-1620 GCF_056400385.1 Priestia sp. P5_B4 | reverse complement strand
CCATGTAAGTAAGGCAGGAACCCCTGAAGAGTTGGGGAATTCTTTCTTTATAAGATTTTCAGCCTCTACGGAAGGTGAATTCTCACTTAAGTTTGGTGCATTGTTCACTTCCGTTTTATTAACGGCAGGCCAAGCAATTGTTAGAACTGCAGTTGCTAGAATCCATACGGCAATAACAACCCAACGACTCACTTTTCCAGTCATCAATCGACTGAATGTTGCTAAAGGTGATTCTTTCATTAATTCTCCCTCATTTCCAAATCTGTTTGTTTCTATTACAATATATATAGAACCTTCAATAATTATATATACCAGAAGGTTAATTAATCAACTAGTTTAAATGTGCCAATTTCTTGAACTAGAAGGAGGGCCCTTATGAATACGAACCAGACACCGAAAAAAAAGCCTGGCAGACCTAAAATAACAACTGAAAATAATATAACAAGAGAGCAAATTTTAAAAACAGCTGCCCATCTCTTTATGGCATATGGATACGAAAAAGTTTCAATGGAGCAAGTGGCTGAAGCAAGCGATGTGACCAAGGCCAGCGTTTACTACTATTTTAAAAATAAGGCAACTTTGTTTACCGTTTCGGTATCAAGTATGTTCCAACGTATCACAAAACAGACAGAGAAATTATTACAAAACTCCAAAGGACTGAAACACAGATTATATGAGGTAACCTTGGATCATTTAAAAAGACCGCATATTGATTTTGAAACATTATTGCAAGAAGCGACTTCTTCGCTTACAGAAGGTCATATTCATGAAATTCGTGAAGCAGAGAAAGCGATACATGAGGCATTAGAGGACGTATTCAAGCAAGCTGCAAACAGCGGAGAAATCGTCGTAGCAAGTCCCAGATTGCTTGCGCATACATTTTCCACGGTAACAATGATTCGGAACAAGAAAGAATTAATTGCAGAATTAGGAGGCCCTGAAAAAACGGCTCAGGCTCTAGTAGATCTTTTTTGGGTAGGGATTAGTCCTAATTAATTTTTTTATTGTTCACAGGTACTTCTTGAGAAAAGGGGAAGGGCATAACAATAATAGGGTGACTTTCTAACCTATGTAAGTATGTTGACATAAACTATTTACTGACATACTGGAATTTGTATTTATGTTTATCTTAAGAGATGTTCAATTGTTGATTAGTGTTAAAAAAATGAAAATTTTATCTTTTAGAGTTTACTGCAGCATATATGGTTATTCTATTGTAAACAAAACCTTTAGCATAACAGCTTATATTTTGGAAAGGGGAGAAGCGGATGGAATCTATTTGGCTCGAATATGTATGGGCATTATTGATTCTAATCGGGTTAGAAGGATTATTATCAGCTGATAATGCTCTTGTACTAGCAGTTATAGCTAAACATTTACCCGAGGATCAGAAGAAAAGAGCGATTAATTACGGAATTCTTATGGCGTTTATTTTTCGATTTGGAGCTCTTTTTGCCATTTCATTTATCGCCAACGTTTGGTGGATACAGGCGATAGGAGCAGCTTATCTTCTGTATTTAGGTTTAAAGCATGTCATTAAGGCACGGTTTGGGAAAGACAATGAGAATATTCATAATGATGATGAAAAGGAGTCTGCTGGCAAAGGGTTCTGGCCGACGG
>NZ_JBFULJ010000870.1:0-1621 GCF_056400385.1 Priestia sp. P5_B4 | reverse complement strand
TGTACGATGCAGACACACACTCTGCAAATTTTACAACAGAAAGCCCTAAAAAAATCGATTATGCCATCGTTTTTTTACGCAATAATTCATTCCAGCGTTTTAGCAGCCTTTTTCGAAAATCTTTTAACATGATTTTTCAGCTCCTTTGTTTTTTGCAATACCTGCCTGTCTCTCTCTGTACTTTTATTATATGATGAAAAGGGAGAGGTTTCTCGTGGTTAAATATGGAAATAATGTAAATGGGACCGCCCATTTATAGAGAAACCAGCGCTTGTTTGATATAATTGGAAAGGCTTAACAAAGAGATAAAAAATTATAAAAAATAAGGTGATAAACGTGGAACAAAAGATTATTTTTTTTGATATTGATGGAACGTTATTGGATCATGATAAAAAACTGCCTGCTTCTACAAAAAAAGCTGTCCAGCTGTTAAAAGAGCAGGGGCATGAAGTGGCAATTGCAACTGGAAGGGCTCCTTTCATGTTTAAAGATCTGCGTGAAGAGTTGGATATTCAAACATATATTAGCTTTAATGGTCAGTATATTGTTTTAAATGGAGAAGTTCTTTACAAAAACCCGTTAAATAAAGAAGAGCTTCAAGATTTAACAGCTTTTGCTGTTGAGCATGATCACCCTGTCGTATACATGGATCATGAAGATATGAAATCAAACATTGAGTTTCATGACTATATCGAATCCAGCATCAGCACGCTGAAAATTGGATTTACCCACCCTCACCACGATCCTACTTATTTCAAAGGGCGTGAAATTTATCAATCCCTCTTATTCTGTACAGCGGGAGAAGAAGCTCCTTATGAAGAAAAATTTAAGAAATTTGACTTTATTCGCTGGCATGAATTTTCAACTGATGTTTTGCCAAAAGGTGGATCAAAAGCGCGAGGAATTGAGACCATGATTGAAAAGCTTGGCTTTGACAAAAAAGATGTATATGCATTCGGAGACGGCTTAAACGATATCGAAATGCTGGAATTTGTGGGAAATGGCGTAGCGATGGGAAATGCGGAAGAAGTCGTGAAAGAAGTTGCTAATCTTGTTACAAAAGATGTAGCAGAAGATGGTATTCTCCACGGATTAGAGCTAGTAGGATTATTAAAGTAAGAAAAACGCGAGCTCTAGCTCGCGTTTTTCAGCGTTCATATGGAAAAGCATTTTCAGGTTCTTGAAATGGATTTTCTTTATTAATGTAATCATAAAACATAATTCCGTCTAAATGATCAATTTCGTGCTGAAAGACAACAGCAGGAAGACCTTTCAAACGAATTTTCACTTCTTCGCCTTCAAGCGTTGTGCCTTTTACTGTGATACGTGCATATCGAGGAACAAATCCTGGGATATCTTGATCGACAGACAAGCAGCCTTCACCGCCTGTAAGGTAGGTCTTTTCAACTGAGTGGCTAATGATCTTAGGGTTAAATAATGCATAGCTGTATAGCTTGCCTTTTTCATCCGTAACGTGTACCCCAATCATTCGTTTTGATACATTAATTTGAGGAGCGGCAAGCCCGATACCAGATCGCAGTCCATATTTAGCAGCAATTTCAGGATCTTGGCTGTTTTTTACATATTCTAATAAGCTATGTAAAATCTTTTTGTCTTCTTC
>NZ_JBFULJ010000869.1:0-1624 GCF_056400385.1 Priestia sp. P5_B4 | reverse complement strand
CTCAGTAGAGTGATTTTCTTTGTTTAAGGCTACACTTATACTAAGAATGAATAGTATAAAATAAGAATCTATAGGTGAAAAATGTATGTTAAAAAAGATAGCTCTACTCTTATCCATATCTTTTTTTGTTTTAGGTGCTCCTCTTAATGTATCAGCACACGCAGTCCTTTTGGATGCATCACCAAAAGAAGGAAGTCAACTAAATCAAATACCTGACAAGGTATCATTGACATTTAATGAACGACTCGGAGAAGGTGTTTTTAATCTTCAAGTACGCAATGATAAAGGGAAGCTTATTACTACTAAGAAAGCAAAAATGAATCGAACTCACAAAACGATTTCTTTAGATGTGCCACCTTCCAAAAAAGGTATTTATACCGTTAGCTATTCAGTTATTTCTGCAGATAGCCATCCTGTACAAGGAACGTACCTCTTTTCTATAGGAGAAAAAATAGATCAAGCTATTACGAATGACAATAGCAATCAGAGCGAAAACAGTAAGCAGAGTTCTCTTTATAATATAGGTTTTTCTGTAGTACAGACATTCTATTATTTGACCTTATTATGGTTAGTTGGCTTTGTGCTATGGAAATGGTATGTTCCTTATCAATCAGGTCAACAAAAACAAAAGTATAAAACGAATGTAAGGTACCTCCAATCTGGATATATCATTTTTTCACTAATTAGTATAGGAGTCCAAAGTACTGTGCTATTAAAGGATTCTAACCTTTCCCAAATAAAAACATTTGTCATTCATTCTGCTACTGGTTGGTCGTGGATAACTAGTATTCTTCTTGCGTGTGTAGGATTTCTCTTCCTACTGAAGAATAAGTGGATTGATTTTATATGGGTAGGTTTGCTGTTAGTAGCTACTACGTTAAACGGTCACGCTGTAGCGTCAGATGTACCAGTTTATACAATCATTCTAGATTTTATCCATTTAGTTACAGCCTCTTTATGGGCAACTGGGTTAGTTTATCTTTTCATGATTTGGCGTAAGGAGAGAGAACAAGCTCTAGCTTTTCTTCCGATTTTCTCACATATAGCCTTTGTGAGTCTTATGCTATTAATCCTTTCCGGTGTTCTTTACACACTAAAGCTTCTTCCAGACATAACAGCACTCTTTAAAACCACCTGGGGACTGTTATTGCTAGCTAAAATATTTATGGTTATGTTAGTAGCTGGTGTAGGGATACTCATTAGAGAACATCTCCGAAAGAACGATTCACCAAGCCTCGCACAATTTTTGGTTTCTGATGTAAGTTTTATGCTGGTTATTGTCTTGATTGTAGGAATAATTACACACCTAAACCCTATTCCACATAATGAACCCTTAGTATGGAAAGAAAATAAGCAAGACATAGCTTTTCTCGTAAAAACGTCAACTTTATCTCCGGGCAAGGGTTCCCTCTGGGTAAAAGCATCGTTACCACAGGATGGATCTTCTATTCAATCAATAGACATCGCACTTTCTCCTAAGAATAAAGGAGAGCTTGCCCCAATTGACGTCCCCTTAGAAGTAAATAAAGACGAAAGTCAGGAGAAACAACAAGTACAGTATAAAATGTATGAAACAAACAACCTTGTCATTCCTTATGCGGGAAGATGGCAAATTGCTGTACGG
>NZ_JBFULJ010000868.1:0-1625 GCF_056400385.1 Priestia sp. P5_B4 | reverse complement strand
GTTCTTTCACTGCGTGAACAGCCTTTCATTCAAGCCACACAAATATTAGGTTTAAGTGATAAAAGAAAGATTTTTCATCATTTAATTCCCAATATTTTCCCCTTACTATTGGTTGTTGCTACTTTAAACGTAGCGGGAGCTATTTTAAGTGAGTCTGCCTTAAGCTACTTGGGACTAGGCGTAACTCCCCCTACACCTTCTTGGGGAAATATGATTGATGCAGCTAATAATTTAATTGATTTTAAAAAGCGACCTTGGCTTTGGATTCCACCAGGCGCTGCCATCTTTTTAACGGTCATTTCTATTAATCTTCTTGGAGACGGTTTAAGAGATGCGCTTGATCCTAAAATGAAAAGGTAGGTAATGAATAGATGAATATACCTTTACTAGAATTAAAAGACTTACATACCTCTTTTCATACGGAAGAAGGTACGGTTACAGCAGTAAACAACGTCAGCTTTTCCGTTAATCCCGGTGAAACAGTATGTATCGTTGGCGAATCCGGATGTGGTAAAAGCGTAATGGCTCTATCTATTATGCAGCTGCTTTCTGATTCAGGGGAAATTACAGACGGCAAGATTTTATTTAATGGATCGAATCTATTAAATAAAACAAAAAAAGAGATGAGAAAAATTAGAGGAAAAGACATTGGGATGATTTTTCAAGAACCGATGACATCTCTAAATCCAGTATTCACTATTGGAGAGCAAATTATTGAAACTCTATTAGAACATCTATCTATCAGTAAAACCGAAGCCTATGATAAAGCCATTGAACTCATTACGCTTTTAGGTATACCCAATGCTAAAAAGATAATAAAAAGTTATCCGCATGAGCTAAGCGGAGGCATGCTTCAGCGGATAATGATCGCAATTGCTCTTGGATGCAACCCTAAGCTATTAATTGCCGATGAGCCTACTACTGCTCTAGATGTAACGATTCAAGCTCAAATATTAGATCTATTACAAACTATAAAACAGGATCTTCGTACGTCTATCTTATTTATCACACACGACCTCGGCGTTGTAGCTGAAATGGCTGATACCGTAATCGTAATGTATGCAGGTAAAATCGTCGAACAAGCACAGGTAGTTGAGCTATTTCAAAACCCAAAACACCCCTATACCGAGGGCCTGCTTCGCTCAAAACCCGTTATCGGCAAACGAATACAAAGGCTTCATTCAATACCTGGGCAAGTACCAAAACTTACGGATCTTACAGAAAGCTGTTATTTCAGCGAGCGCTGTGAACACTGTATGGATATTTGCAAAACAAAAGCTCCTCCCTTCATTTCAGAAAACAATCACTACACAGCCTGCTGGCTTTACAAGGAAGGACCATATCAATGAGTGAAACACTGTTAGAAGTAAAAAACTTAAAAAAATTTTACTCCTCCAAATCTACGCTATTTAAATCAGCAAACGAACAGGTAAAAGCGGTGGACGGAGTAACATTTTCAATTAAAAAAGGTGACATTTTCGGATTGGTTGGTGAGTCCGGAAGCGGTAAATCTACTTTAGGGAAAACCATTTTAAGACTTCATAACAAAACGAGCGGAGACGTATTTTTTAAAGGAAAGAACGTTTTTAAGCTGTCGAAAAAAGAGCTGATTCAGTACCGTTTAC
>NZ_JBFULJ010000867.1:0-1626 GCF_056400385.1 Priestia sp. P5_B4 | reverse complement strand
ATCATAACCATTCTGTAGTAGCATTCGATGTGAACAACGAAGCCGTACAGAAAGTATCAGAAAAGGGAGCAGAAGGCGCTTCTTCCATTAAAGAATTAGTGAGCAAATTAGAAAAACCACGCATTGCTTGGGTCATGGTTCCGGCTGGAGAGCTCACAGAAAAAGTAATTTCTGAGCTCCAAGAACTGCTTGAAGAAGGAGATATGATTATTGAAGGCGGTAATTCCAAGTATAAAGATTCTGTACGACGTGCTGCAGCTTCTGCTGAAAAAGGAATTCACTACTTTGATGTTGGAACAAGCGGCGGAATGGAAGGTGCCCGAAACGGTGCTTGTATGATGATTGGGGGAGATAAAGAAGCATTTGCTACAATCGAACCTATTTTCCGCGACATTAACGTAGAAAACGGCTATCTCTATTCAGGTGTAGCAGGAAGCGGCCACTTCTTGAAAATGGTTCATAACGGAATTGAGTACGGCATGATGCAAGCAATTGCTGAAGGTTTCGATGTGTTAGAGAAAAGTGAATTTGACTATGACTATGAAGCTGTAGCCCGCGTATGGAATAATGGCTCTGTTATTCGCTCATGGTTAATCGAATTAATGGAACGTGCATTTTCAAAAGATGCAAAACTTGACAGTATTAAAGGAGTTATGCATTCTTCCGGTGAAGGAAAATGGACGGTTGAATCCGCTCTAGATTTACAAGTGCCAACGCCAGTTATTGCTCTATCGTTAATGATGCGCTATCGCTCACTTGAAGACGATACGTTTACAGGTAAAGTAGTTGCCGCTCTTCGCAATGAGTTCGGCGGACATGCAGTAGAAAAACAATAAAAAAAGAGGCTGGAACAAACGTATTTTAGACGAATCGAAAAATGAACCATTGATCAACATGTTTGATTAGTGGTTCATTTTTTTGTTATGGTGAATAATTTCGTCAGTGTAGATCTTTCTAGCAGTTCAACTCATGTATTCCATTTGTTCGTCTTTAGATTGAATTCATTTAGTTATATCCCACCCTCTTTTTTATGACTATTTACCTTTTTTTGAAAAAATATCTAAAAATTATGGTAAATTATTTCGGGAACCGATATATTTAAATATGTGTGCCGCATTTTAGCTAAAGGAAGGACGGGGTATATGGAAACGTTTAAAAAACTAAAAGATTTTTATTTACCGTACCGAATGTACTTTTTTTATTCTGCTATTTGCTTGTTGTTTGTAACCTCCATCACTGTGATTTACCCTATTGTGCTGCAATATACGATTGATCATATTGTGTTAGGAAAACAATATCAGCTAGTCGATAATGTAGCATTTATTTTTATTGGGCTAATGATTGTCAAAGGAATCTTTACATATATTCAGCAATATTACGGCGACTTATTTGGAATTAAGTCCGTGTATACTCTTCGCAACAAACTTTACCGCAAACTTCAGTATTTACCGTTTTCTTACTATGACAATGCTAAAACAGGGGACTTGATGTCCAGGTTGACAGCTGATGTAGAAGGATTTCGTTTTTTTCTATCTTTTGGCTTCTCAGAATTAATTCGCTTCGTTATTTTACTTACTGCCAGCTTTTCCGTTATGTTCTATTACTCTATTTCACTAACTCTTGTCA
>NZ_JBFULJ010000866.1:0-1627 GCF_056400385.1 Priestia sp. P5_B4 | reverse complement strand
ACAATGGTAAGTGGAGTTAGTATAGTTTTATGGATACCATTTAATTAAGTCCTTACAATGACCTTTGAGAGGATGTGCCCGAAATAGAGGGTAAACGTGCAGGCAAAAAATACAATGATGGGTTTAAGAAAACCACGGTGGATTTATATCATGTGGGAAACTCGATTAAAGATTTAAGCAGCGAATATGGCGTATCAGAAGTAACAATTTATAAATGGATAAAGACATTTACGCCTATCAGTTCAGAAGAAGGCTCTCTTTGTTGAGAACAATAGCATAAAAAAACAAACCGTCATGAAAAGGTTTGTCTCTTTAAGGGTACTAGTTGTTAATGCTCTGCAACGAAGCCGTATATGAGTGCAAATAGGAAAACAAATGTAAAAACAGCCTATCTTTTTCTTAAAATTAGTCGCCATTTATTATGGAATTTCTCAAATTGAATAATATAATTTTCTTTTTCATAAATGAAAATATTCCCAGATTCTGTTGGTTTACCCATTATCTCTAAAATTTCATCTTTTGAATACTCAAGTTCAACTTGAATTATATAAATTTCGTTCATTTCATCTTCGTCGATAATGAAATTTTGATTTTCAATTGTATATCTATATGTTTGAATGTCTTCATTATCAAAATGTTCGTTTGGTTTGCCCCAGATTCTTTCTACATCATTCATTTTAGTATTATTATCAAGCCTTAAAGGTGTTCCTTTTATGATTCCTTTTTCTAAGTCTTTAATAGTTTCAGCATCTAAATTAAATACGCTATGCCTTGAAATATCTTCTACCTTATTTTTCTCTTTTGCTACTTGCGTACTGCAACCAGATATAAAAAGTAAAACAGCAGTCAATATTATTAATAATTTCACTATTTTCAAATTCATCACCTATTATAAAATTAGAGAAAAAAGTTTAGTTGCCTTCTTTCTTATAATAACATTTTCTCTATTCTAACAACACTCAAGGTATGAAAATTTACTCATGGTGGAATGAATTTGTTATATAGTTTTGAAGCTCAAAACTTTTACATCTTGAATGAAGATTCTTTCCTTTGTAGATATATCTAATCTAGCCAATCTTATAACTTCATTTGGATCGTTAATAGATTTTATAATGACGGATTTATTAACTGTGGTATTATTTTTCGTTACAGAATATTCCACCTTAAATGTTTCTAGATTTTCCACTTTATTTTTTAACATTAGATTGATGTCATCTCCTAATTAATTTTTAAGTACTAAATATATAAGAATCAAAAAGCTCAACCTYATRAGGTTGAGCTTTTTGATTAGGGAATACCAATAAAAAATTGTCTACTAAAAGACTAACAATTTAACACTTTAAAGTAAAGATTTATATCTTATACATCTTTAAACAGACAAAATTTATTTTTTTCTATATTACCTTTGTCGAATTAATCATTCAGCAAGTGCAATCCTTTTTTAGTATAAACAATAAAAACATATAGACAAAAGTGGATTATTTCACCTTTTTCACATGAGAACCCTCACTATTTTATAATTCTAATGACAGAAATATATATGCATAGGCTTTAACGAGAATTTTTCTTTCTATATAAAGAAATAATTAGCGAATAATAGGGGGCCGATAAATCCATTATGTTAACT
>NZ_JBFULJ010000865.1:0-1627 GCF_056400385.1 Priestia sp. P5_B4 | reverse complement strand
GGGAAAGGTGTTTTATGCCTTTATTGGTTTTCGTTTTCGCTATCGTTATCTATAACATTATCGTTATTAATATTATCACCATATTTGAAATCAATAATTCTTTTTCTAATTTCTTCTCTAATTTCAGGGTTTTCTTTTAAGAAAATCTTAGCGTTTTCTCGTCCCTGTCCTAAACGCTCCTCATTATATGAAAACCAAGATCCAGACTTTTGAACAATATCTACTTCAGAACCGATATCTAAGATTTCTCCTTCTCTTGAGATACCTTCTCCATACATAATATCTACTTCAGCAATGCGGAAAGGAGGCGCCATTTTATTTTTGACTACTTTAATTCTTGTTTTGTTACCAACTATGTCATTTCCTAGTTTAAGTTGTTCAGCACGGCGAACCTCAAGACGAACGGAAGAATAGAATTTTAGTGCTCTTCCACCTGGCGTTGTTTCCGGATTTCCAAACATAACGCCTACTTTCTCCCTGATTTGGTTGATGAAGATGGCAATGGTTTTGGACTTATTGATTGCTCCAGATAGTTTACGAAGAGCTTGAGACATCAAACGAGCTTGTAGACCTACGTGAGAATCTCCCATTTCTCCTTCAATTTCTTTTTGGGGAACTAATGCAGCTACTGAGTCAACAACAATAATATCTACAGCGCCACTTCTAACTAATGCTTCAGCAATTTCAAGTGCCTGTTCACCAGTATCTGGTTGAGATAACAGTAACTCATCAATATCTACACCTAGTTTTCTTGCATAAACTGGATCAAGTGCGTGTTCAGCATCAATAAAGGCAGCTCGGCCTCCATTTTTTTGTACTTCTGCAATTGCGTGTAAGGAAACGGTTGTTTTACCTGAACTTTCGGGCCCGTAAACTTCCATAACTCTTCCTTTGGGATAACCATTAATTCCAAGAGCTATATCTAAAGCTAATGAGCCTGAGCTAGATGCCTCAACTTTTGTATGTGTGCCTTCGCCCATTTTAATAATTGATCCTGTACCGAATTGTTTTTCAATTTGTTTTAGAGCCATATCTAGTGCTGCTTTTTTATCATTCATAATTTGAAACCTCCGATTGTTATTACGTTTACAATAAACGTCAAGGTATTTCGATAAAGAATAAGAGTTGGCTCAAATGTTTTTGCTCCGTGCGAGAAAATTTTGTGTTTAACTGTCTTAGTTTGCTCTGGTATTCCTTTATTCATCTCTAAACCCTTAGTGTCGAACAAATGTTCCTGTTGTGTAATCATACAATAAACGCATCTAATTGTAAAGGCGAAAGTTTTTCTACAAACTAGCTAAAAGAATATCTTATATTTATAAAAAGTAAGTTTATACTTTAGCATTTACTTATCAAATGATAGAAATTAGGGGAAAGGTAGCTTTTTATATAAGTAGAATCGATTACCATCTACATTTTTAAATTTGGGTATATATGAATCTATAAATCTGGTTAGACTAATAACGCATTCCGGATATTCCTAGTTACTATAAAACAGATTTCAGGAAGAAATAAAGCAGTCTACACAAATAGACTGCTTCTCGATTAATTATTTACCTGTTTCAGTAAAACGCTGAATACGTTCAGCGATTTCATCACGTACACGCTGGAAGAACGCCCATTTCTC
>NZ_JBFULJ010000864.1:0-1629 GCF_056400385.1 Priestia sp. P5_B4 | reverse complement strand
GCAAAGAGCTCAAGCGTATCAGAAGACATATAGAAGGAACGGAAGCGAAGATTTCAGAACAGCTTGCGAAATTTTTACGAAACGGGAAAAACAAAGAGTATATTCAAGACTTCTTCATCAGTAAAAAAGGAGACCGCTATACGATTCCGATCAAGGCATCCTATAAAAATCATGTTGGAGGAACGATTGTTGAAACATCTTCTAAAGGGTCGACAGTGTTCATAGAGCCGGCATCTATTACAAAGCTGAATGCGGAACTAGCGATTTTGAAAGCAGAAGAAGAGGTAGAAGAATATCAAATTTTAGCGTTTTTAACAGGTTTAGTGTTAGAGAAGCTAGCTGATATTCATATTAATTTAGAGCTAATTAGCCAATACGACATGGTGTTTGCCAAAGCAAAATACAGTAAACAGGCAGACGGAATCGAACCTAAAATTAATGATTATGGATATATTCATTTAAAAGGCGCATATCACCCGCTATTAACTGGTAAAATTGTTCCGCTTCACTTCGAAATTGGCGAGAATTATCGAAGCTTAATTATTACCGGACCTAACGCAGGAGGAAAAACCGTTGTCTTAAAAACGATTGGGCTACTGACACTCGCTACAATGTTAGGATTTCATATTACAGCTGATGAAGGAACAGAAATTGCATTGTTTGAACATGTTTTTGTCGATATCGGCGACAACCAAAGTATTGAAAATGCGCTGAGCACCTTTTCCTCACACATGAAAAATATATCGGCTATTTTGCAAAAAGCAACGAACAATACGCTGCTCCTATTCGATGAAATTGGCAGCGGCACCGAACCGAATGAGGGAGCTGCACTTGCGATTGCAATCTTAGAAAAGTTTTATCATATGGGCTGCATAACGGTCGCGACTACGCATTACGGAGAAATTAAGCGTTTCTCAGAAATTCATCCTGACTTTATGAATGCCGCCATGCAGTTCAACAGTAAAACATTAGAACCGCTGTATCAGCTGTTAATTGGCACATCTGGAGAAAGCAATGCGCTTTGGATTTCAAAGAAGATGAAGGTAGAAGAAGAGATTTTACAAAAAGCAAAGTTCTATATGCAAAGCAAATCGTATGATACAGAAGTCGTCAGAGAAAATAAAATAAAAAAACCAACTATTTTGAAGGAAAAGAAAAAAGACCGTGTTGAATACCAAATGGGAGATCGAGTCAAACTGTTAGATTATGAAAATCATGCGATTGTGTATAAGTCTAAAGACAACACAAACAATATAGTCGTACTCTATCAGAATGAGTTAATTGAAGTAAACATTAAGCGAGTAGCTCTTGAAATCAAAGCTGCTGAATTATATCCCGAAGGCTATGACCTCGATTCGTTATTTATTAGCTATAAAGATCGAAAAGAGCAGCATGATCTGCAGCGAGGATCAAAAAAAGCATTGCGGAAAATTGAAAAAGATATACGCGAAAATAGATAAAGCAGAAGCCCAGCACTTATAAGAAAGTGCTGGGTTTTGTTTTTATGCAGCTTCTCAAAAATACATAGCGCCCTTTTGTTAATGACTTAAAAGATAAGGAGGTTTCCTTTAGCTATATTAGTAATCTATAGGTATAAAAAACACCTTTCACCTCTCTAATATACCTGAG
>NZ_JBFULJ010000863.1:0-1630 GCF_056400385.1 Priestia sp. P5_B4 | reverse complement strand
CATATGGACCGTGACGTTAAAGCCGAGAGTAGCGCTCATAATACCAATGCTTAAACCTAAATTACCGGTAGATCCTACTGCAATAGAATAAGAAGAAAATAACTTTTCACATCGTTCTTCAGCTAGAAGAGCGTAGCTGTCTTCCTCGGTAAGCAGTCCTTCTTTGATAGCAAGACTTTCAGCAAATTTTAATACTTCATAAATACCGCCTCTTGCTTTAATAGAACCTGATATGGGAAGAGCGTGATCGCATTTCATCAATAATTTTCCTTGCAGCTTATTATTCATTTGTTGATTTAAATAGTCTTTCATGTATGCAACTTCTTGAAGAGGTGATTCAATGATTCCTTTTGATGCTTTCAGCTCCGGAAAAGCGATTTGAAGAAAAGAAGAAAAGCGAGAAAGTCGTTCTTTTGCATCTTTTATATCTTTGGTATGTAAAGAAAGAGAAGAAAGTGCTTTTTGAGCAGGTTTTATATAAGGATTTATCCAAAGTATTTCCTGTTTATTGATTAAAGGTGTTAATAAAGGATATTCATGCATCCATGTAGCAAGGGGTTTTTGGTGAAATAAATGAGTTGTCATAAAAGCTCCTTTCGCAATATGTTATTTCCTTTATATGTATAGTACCAAGAATAGAAGAAGTTGAAAACGAAAATATCAAAAAGCAGAACGCACATTTTAACCACCTCTTGTATACTAATAAAGATAATCTATACAACTTCATAGAAAAAAAGGAGAGGAATTCATGCCATTTTCAGGCGATGATAGCAGATGTCCTATCTGCGGAGAAAAAAATAACTGTGCTTCTGTACAAGGCAGAGAAATAGAAAAATGTTGGTGCATGCAGAAAGTTTTTACTCCTGATCTGTTTAAACAAATTCCTTTAGAAAGCAGAGGAAAAGCGTGTGTATGTGTCAAATGCGTTGGGAGACAGAAGAAAGAAGGTGAGGATTAACTTGAAAAAAGGAATTATTTCATACGGTGAGGCATTTATTGATTATATTGCTAAAAACGAATTTAACACTAGCTTTGCCCCTTTTTTAGGAGGCACAACCGTTAATGTAGCAGTCGGCGTTCAGAAGTTAGGAGCAAAAGCATATTATATCTGTAAGTTAGGCAGTGATGAAACAAGTGATTTTGTAAGAAAGAACCTTTTAATTGAAGGAGTGAATCAAAGCGGCTGTGTAATATCGGAGACTAAAAAAATTTGTGAAGTGTATGTACATAAAAGTAAAGAAGGAGATCGTTACTTTCATTCCTACATAGATTCTACACCTCATGAGCAAGTGTACAAACATGAGCTACAGGAAGCTTTATTTGAGCAGGCAGCGATTTTTTATTTTGGATCAGGTACGTTGTTTCATCCGATTTCCCAGGAAACTACAAAAGAAGCTGTGAAGCTCGCAAAAAAACATCGTATGCTTGTAGCGTTTGATCCAAATATTCGAATGAAAAGATGGGAAAGTGAAGCAGCATGTAGAAATATCGTGACACCGTTTTTGTCCGAAACAGACATTTTGAAAATCTCTCAAGATGAGCTCCTATTTTTGATGAATTCAGCAGACCTGACAGAAAGCCTAGAAAAACTGAGAGCGTATCATATTCCGTACGTATGGGTAACTCAGGG
>NZ_JBFULJ010000862.1:0-1631 GCF_056400385.1 Priestia sp. P5_B4 | reverse complement strand
CCGATAAATCAAGTAGGTTTTTAGAAAAAGATTATCTTGACAGCTTGGTATYTACCGCTTAAGATACAACTAATAAAACAATAAAACTCCATATCTACCAGTCAACTGGAGGCAAATGGACACGATAATGCGTGTACGTTTGCTTTTTTTATTGTCGTCCACCATTTTATCTTTTGGAGGTAAAGCGTATGAAATTTGCTTTATTTAGTCTTATTCAAAACATCCCGAACCCGGTTACTGGAGAAACATTCACTGCTCAAGAAAAGTTTCAGCATGTGTTAAATCAAGCAGTGCTGGCAGAAAAGTTAGGTTTTGATGCTTACGGAGTCGGTGAAAGACACGGAGCTCCTTTTTTGTMTTCTTCTCCTCCCGTTGTTTTAAGTGCAATTGCGGCTAAAACGTCACACATCCGTCTCCTTACGACTGTTACCGTTCTAAGCATTTTAGACCCTGTACGAGTAGCTGAAGATTATGCAACGCTTGATCACCTGTCGGGTGGACGCCTTGAACTGATTATCGGAAAAGGCAATGACCCGCGTCATTATCCGCTTTTTGGCATTACAGAAGAAGAACAATGGGAGTCTCTTGCTGAAAGATACGCTCTTTTGAAACAGCTTTGGACAGAAGAAAATGTCACGTGGAGCGGCCGGTATCGTCCGCCTTTAACTAACGTTACAACTCAGCCACGACCGTTGCAGACTTCTATTCCTGTTTGGCATGGAAGCGCGTCAAGTCCGCTGTCTACAGAACTGGCGGCTAAATACGGAGAGCCGCTATTTTCATCTAATTCCTTCCATCCTCAGGCTAAATATAAAGCGCTGATTGACCACTACCGCGAACGTTTGGCTTATTATGGCCATGACCCACACAAGGCCATCGTCGGTTCGGGGGCGAGCAGCCTCTATATTTCTAATACAGCGGAAGAAGCGATTCGCCGCTATCGCCCGTATTATAACGCCTTTAGCAATACAGAAGCAGCCAAACATAATCAATCGCCGTTCACGTCACTAGAAGATATCGTTCAACATGGTCCTGCTTTAGTAGGAAGCCCTGAGCAAATCATTGAAAAAATAATAGACTATCACCATGCCTATGGAAACGAAGTGCTGAGCATCAGCGTAGACGGTCTAAGCGAAGCAGAACAGCGCGAACAGCTAGAGCGCTTTGCAGATGATATTGCACCTGTTCTTCGAAAAGAACTTCCCAGCAGCGTGTGGGAAAATAAAAAAAAGAAAACTCCTTTTTAACAGGAGTTTTCTTTAGCCAAAAATGATTTGTCTATTAGTTTATTAACTTTTAAACTAATAAACTACTCTGGTTAAGATGCCTGCGTGTCTGTATCGTAAATATTGGCTGTTACTTCGCTTCTTTGACAAAATAAGATGAGCAGTCAAATGCCTCCGATAACTGGAACAAAGTTAATTAAATACCACCAGCCGCTTCTTCCTGTATCATGCAGCCGGCGAACAGTAACAGCAAGTGAAGGCAGAATCATTGCTACTCCATAGAGCAATATTAAAATAGATACAAGTAGAGCAATTGAATCAATAAAAACCAAGGCGTATAGAACAAGCGTAAAGATATAAGCAAATAATGTAAACATCCAATACTCCGTACGCGTTGCTCTTCCT
>NZ_JBFULJ010000861.1:0-1633 GCF_056400385.1 Priestia sp. P5_B4 | reverse complement strand
ACACTATTTAAGGCAGACTGCGCAGCTGCGATTTGAGTAATCACGTCGTCACAATACGTATCTTTCTCGATTAATCCTTTAATTCCTCGAATTTGTCCTTCAATTCGATTTAATCGGCTTGTTAGATTTTTTTTCACTTCTGGAGAATGGTGACTTTTTCTTTCACTATTTATCGTACAACATTTTTCTTCACTGTTCATGTGATTCGCTTCGACCATCTAACATCCTCCCTTCATGACTTCATCATACTATACCCCCCTACCCTATATAAAGGGAAAAGGTCGCTTACTTTATCTTTCCACCAATTTCGATAGCTATGCTCATATCATTTTCAACTAACATCAACCCACTTATAGCCTATTCCCCATACGGTTTGCAGGTATTCGTCTACAGGAAAACCCGCTTTTCTAAGCTTATCCCGAACATTTCGCACATGGGAGTCAATAGTACGATCTCCAATCTCAGCCTCATATCCCCACACTAACACAAGCAAGTCGTCTCGGCTGAACACACGATTTAAATGCTGAAGAAGTAATCCCACTAATTCAAACTCTTTAGGGGTCACTTGAATGTAATGATTTTTATATTGTAATACGTGGTCTTCCTTGCTCCACACTAAGCCTTTATAGGTGATTTCATTCTTTTCTTTTAAGGAACGTCTAAGAACCGCGCCGATGCGTGCAACCAATTCTTCTTCGCTAAACGGTTTAGTAATATAGTCGTCTGCTCCTATATTTAATCCTTTTACTACATCTAACGTTTGGCTGCGGGCTGTGAGCATAATGACCGGTAGATCAGACATTTTTCTTACTTTTTGACAAATCTCCCACCCATCTTCGCTTGGCATCATAATATCTAATAAMATCAAATCTGCTTTGTTACCTTCATAAAGATAGCGCAGCGCTTCTGTGCCTTTTTCAAATTTTATACATGTAAATCCGTTTGGCAGCAGATAAAGCTCTAGTAAATCCAGCATCCTTGCTTCATCATCTACTAATAAAATAGTGGCCATCCTATCCATCCTCTCTTAATGCAATCTCTACAGCCGTTCCTTTTCCCCTCTCGCTTATGATTGTTATTTCTCCTCCATGAGCTTCTACAATCTCTTTTACAATTGATAAGCCTAATCCGTATCCTCCGCTTTTTCTCGAGCGAGATTTTTCTACTCGATACAGCTTGTCAAATACGTAAGGCAGATCTTGTTCTGGAATGCCTATTCCTTGATCTTTAAGGGTTATTGTCAATGATTCAACTGATTTTTTTACAATTACCTCAATTTTAGTTCCTTCTTTTGAATATTTCATTGCGTTATCAAGTAAATTGATAATCACTTGCTGAAATCTTTCAGGATCTAGTGAAATGTAAAGACTTTGAGGGCAGCTTATGTCAAGCTCCATCTCTTTTTCTTTTAAAGCTAAATGAAAATGCGCGCATATGGTGTGCAAATACGTAGCCAGTTCTACTTTTTGTTTTTGAATAAAAAACGTGTGCTGATCCAGCTGCGCCAGCTGAAACAAATCTTTGACTAACTGTGAAATTCTTTCCGCTTCTTCYTCCACAATAGCAAGATATTTATCACGTTCTTGCGGTGTATTAGCAGGCCTTCTCGCAACGTCTGCATATCCCTTTAAAT
>NZ_JBFULJ010000860.1:0-1633 GCF_056400385.1 Priestia sp. P5_B4 | reverse complement strand
GTAAAAGCTCACTCCTCCTGTTGGAAGTAGTGGAATATGGGGAAGCGGCCCTCGAATATCTTTAATATAGCTAGCACCCAGCCTAGCAGGAAATACTTTTATAATATCTCCCCCATTTTCATATGCCGTTAGAATTTCAGTAGGTGAAAAAGCCCCTGGAATACTCACCGCACCGTATCTTTTCGTTAGTTTAATCGTTTCCGTGTTAACAGTTGGGGAAAGGATAAACTTTGCTCCTGCTAAAATAGCTGAACGTGCTGTTTCAGGATCAAGCACTGTACCTGCTCCTACTAACACTTGATCACCCAGCTCTGTAGAAACCTCTTTAATGGCTGAAAGTGCGTCAGGCGAATTTAGAGTAATCTCTATATTTTTTACACCGCCGTCATTAAGCGCAGAGGCAATTTTCACTACATCCTGCGGTTTAGCTCCTCTAATAATCGCAACGATTTTATGCTCTAATAAATGTGATAAACTATCCGTCATTGGTAAGCCCCTTTCTTTTATCGAATAACGTCTTCTTTTGTAATCGCATTCATAAATTCGCAAAGCTCTTTTTTATCAGGCAAGCCTTCAATATCACCCTCTACGGTTACGACCATAGCTCCTATAGCGCACCCTCTTCTAACCGTTTCTTTTAAAGAGGATTTATCTATTAGTCCCGATAGTATCCCAGCGGCGAACCCATCACCAGCTCCTACTGGATCTATCACTCTAGCAACTTTAAAACCTTCTACGTAAGCGGATTCATTTTTAGTTGAGTAATAAGCTCCTTCTTCACCTAGCTTAATAACGACTAGTTCTGCACCTAATTGATGAAACGCTGATGCAATATCTTCAGGATTATCCTTCTCAAATAAAAACTGACCTTCATTCATTCCTGGTAAGATAATATCCGCATATGTAGCCATTTTAGTTAGTGTTTGACGCGCAGCTGATTCATCCCAAAGTGTCTTTCGCAAATTTGGATCAAACACTATTTTTACGCCATTTTTTTTAGCAGCTTTCATCGCTTGAAAAACAGCTTCGTGGCAGGAATCGYTCAGTGCAGGTGTAATCCCTGTCACGTACAAGTATTTAGCAGAAGAGATGTACTCTTCATTCATATCACGCGGATTCATAAAGCTTGCTGCTGAACCTTGTCTGTAATAAAACACTTTACTATTCATTTCATTTGTTTTTTGTTTTAAAAACAGACCTGTAGGAGCATTATCATCAAATATTACATGTCTTACATCTATTCCTTCTCCTTTTATACTTGAAAGAATCCGCTCTCCTAGCTCGTCTTTTCCTAATCGGCTAACCCATCCCGTTTGATAACCGAGTTTTGACAGGGCAATTAACGTATTGCTTTCTGCCCCTGCCATTTTCGAAGAAAAATCTTTAGCATATCGCATCTTTCCATTCGAGTGTGGGGTAAACAGAATCATCGTTTCCCCCATGCTTATCACATCCATCTTACCCCTCTTTTCATTTATCTCTTCGCCTCTTCATATCCAGCAATAAAGGATATATTAGCTGACGTTTGAAGCAGCCTTTCTACTATAAAGTCCTTATGTTTCAGCATTCTTTCCTTAGGGCCAGCTACGCTAATAGCAGCTTGAATGCTTCCCTTTGCTCCAAATACAGGTGC
>NZ_JBFULJ010000859.1:0-1634 GCF_056400385.1 Priestia sp. P5_B4 | reverse complement strand
GTGCTAGCTGCTAAGTGGATTGAGCAATATAACGAATTTCCTCCACTAGAATTCCCTATTCTCTTAGAGAAACTGTTACCAGAAGGAGAATTAAAAGAAGAGGTTAGCAAGCTGTTAAAGCGTAAAATTAGTGGTGATGAGTTAGATTTAGAACCACGCATCAATGTTATTAATGAATTTTTAAACTTAGAAATTGACCGTTTAGACAGATACGTCAGAACTTTATCTGTAGAATTAGATGACCCTACATATGAATTAGATCAATTGTTTAGAGATACTTTAGACGAAGTTTGGAACTAAGTATAAAACAAAAAGGCTTATCCCTAATGCAAATAGCAGCGGATAAGCCTTTTATTTATAATTTTTATTAAAGCGGTATATTATTATTCGTATTTTTTGTTTCATTTAAATAGCTCTCCACATATATTTGTTCTGCATCTGTAGCATTTTTAATTCCATCCTCCKGACTAAATTCAATGCTTCTCCTTACGGCTACACGATCTGCAATGTAACCCATTGCTAACAAAAACACTATACATCCGCCTGCCCACAGCCACATTGTCATTTTACTACCCCCTTTTTTAATTTCAATATTACATTTGATTACTTCTTAGGGATTTAATTAGTTTACTCCCCTCCTTTTACTGACCCAGTAAAAGGATTAATTTCATAAGTTAAATCGCTTCAGGTCCCTTTTTCTTCTTTAGTTCACCTAGCGTCGCGTAATACAGCATATATTCTCCGACTGTATATTAAATGTTTTTCCGCAAAAAGGAATTTAAATTAACATTCCCTATACTTACTATACGTTTTAGCAAGAAGAAAAGTTTCGGAAAATTACATTAATAATTTTTGGGTTAATTTTCAACAAATCTGATTATAATTTTTTATGTTTCATCCTAAATAATTTCAAAACTGCTGCCAATCTATCTATAAAGCATTTGAGGCTTTACGCCGCTTCAATCAGATCTACTATTATTGCCAGATGCATTAATTATGGTGCCTATTATGACTGCAGGTATGAACCAATTACCTCAACATTTAATTTCTCACGGTACAGCTTAAGTAATACAATTCGTCAAGTTGCAGGTTCGATTGGTACGGCTATACTTGTTACAATTATGACACAGCAAACTACTGAACATCTTTCAAACTACACTAATACACTAATACACTAACAACTAACAATGATTTCTTTAGTAGTCAACTTAGTCAGTTAGGTAATAGCGGTATTATATCGCTATACGCTAAAGCAATAACAACTCCGACTATAGATGGTAGTAACGATGTATTCTTATTTGCTACATTATTAGGTCTGGTTGCACTTTTACTCTCTTTCTTCTTGCGTACACCAAAGATTAACAGAGAGAAATAAAATAAAAAGCCGTTTCTTTGGGTGAGAAACGGCTTTTTATTTTAATGAATAATTGTATTTAAAGCATATATCTTACATTTGGATATCATATTTAGATTCAAATGTAGACACTTTTTCTTTAGCATCTAAAAATTGTGTTTCAGCAGCTTTTGTGTTTTCTTCTAAAGTTGATTTATCCTTACCGCTTTCTTTTTGTAGAACTTCTAGCATTTCAACTTGCTTATTTAATGACGAAGTTACGCTAGTGACTGCGGAATTC
>NZ_JBFULJ010000858.1:0-1636 GCF_056400385.1 Priestia sp. P5_B4 | reverse complement strand
CTATTCATCTATAAATCTAGCTTATAGTTGTTACAAATTTTTGGGCTCTCTCATCTTGAAGCCAGCAGTGCACTTGGTGACTTTCTTTCAGCTTTGTGGACACAGGATACATGCGGTCACATACTTCCATTACGTAAGGACAGCGAGGTGCGAACGAACATCCGGATGGAGGTGCAAATAAATCGGGAGGTGATCCTGCAATAGGCACAAGTTCACTTTCGTATAAATCTAATCGAGGAACTGAACGCAGCAATCCTTTTGTATACGGATGCTGCGGCGTATAAAAGATGTCTCTTCTTGTTCCAATCTCTACAATCTTTCCTGCATACATTACGGCAACACGTTCAGCTACCTGAGCAACTACACCTAAATCATGGGTAATTAAAACAATAGAGACATCCGTTTTCTGCTGAATATCCTTAAACAATTCTAAAATCTGCGCTTGTATCGTGACGTCAAGAGCTGTGGTAGGTTCATCAGCAATTAGCACTTCGGGATTGCATACAAGAGCCATTGCAATAACAATACGCTGTCTCATTCCCCCGCTAAATTCATGAGGATATTGCTTTAGGCGTTCTTTAGGATTTGGAATTCCGACTAGCTCCAGCATTTCAAATGCTTTTTCTTTGGCTTTTTCTTTTGAAATGTTTTCATGTTGCATAATATTTTCTGCAATTTGCTCACCTACGCGAAGAGTTGGATTAAGCGCAGTCATGGGATCCTGAAAAATCATCGAAATATCAGCGCCTCGAATGTCTCGCATTTTCTTTTCTGATAGTTTCGTTAAATCCTGGCCTTTAAATAAAATAGATCCGCTTGTGATCCTGCCCGGAGGTGTCGGAATTAACCTCATAATACTTTGAGATGTCACGCTTTTTCCGCACCCTGACTCTCCGACAATCGCTAGTGTTTCTCCTTTATGTAAATCAAAACTAACGCCTCTTACAGCTTGAACTCGCCCTCCGTAAGTTGAAAACTGTACGTGTAAGTTTTTGATTTGGAGCATTTTTTCCATTTGCTTACCTCCTTAATTTCGGATCAAGTGCATCTTGCAGTCCGTCTCCAAGGACATTAAAAGCAAACATGGTAAGAGAAATAAAAAAAGCGGGAAAAAACAAACGCCACCAATAGCCTGATAGAATCGTTGATAAACCATCGTTTGCCATTACTCCCCAGCTGGCATAAGGAGCTTGTACACTCAGCCCTAAAAAGCTTAAAAAAGCTTCAGCAAAAATGGCAGTTGGTACGGTTAGTGTCATTTGAACGATAATCGGTCCCATCGTATTTGGAAGCAGGTTTCGCTTAATGATACGACTAGTTTTTGTTCCAAACGTTTTGGATGCAAGGACGTATTCATAGTTTTTTATTTGCAATACTTGCCCCCGTACAATTCTCGCCATCCCGATCCAACCTGTAACGGAAAGTGCCACAATAATCGTAGAAAGCCCGGGGCCCATGACTACCATTAGTAAAATCACGACTAATAAATAAGGAAGACCGTATAAAATTTCAATTACGCGCATCATGACATTATCTGTTTTTCCGCCTTTGTAGCCTGAGAATCCCCCGTAAATGACACCGATGATAAAATCAATAAGCGCTGCCATCAGTCCTACAAATAAAGAGATTCTAGCCC
>NZ_JBFULJ010000857.1:0-1636 GCF_056400385.1 Priestia sp. P5_B4 | reverse complement strand
GGTCGGGAAATAAACAAAAGTTAAGAGGTGTATGTCTTAAATCCTTTAATTGAAGCACCCATTTAGGAATCGGTTTAATAGTTCAGTTTAATCGGGATATGAATATGATTTAAAGATACGTCAATTACATTCGTTCCAATGATCAAATAAAGCGATTAAATAACAGGAGGAGCACTTTATATGGATACTATATTAAGAGTATCATCACTATCAAATCCAAATTCAGTTGCAGGTGCAATTACAGCTGTGTTTAGAGAAAGAGGTAATGTAGAAATTCAAGTAATGGGAGCCGGCGCTTTAAATCAAGCGATTAAAGCCGTTGCGATTGCAAGGGGATTCGTAGCTCCCAGTGGTGTTGATTTGGTTTGTGTTCCTGGGTTTACAAATATTTTAATCGATAATAAAGAACGAACAGGAATCAAATTAATTTTAAGCCCAAGAAAAAAACGATAGATTTGCGTTAAATAAAAAGGACTTTTTAGCATGTTATTGCCGATAATTGCTGTTATATAAACTAAAAAAGAATAAAGTATGCATTTTCAAATGCAAAAAAACTACCTCAGGTAGTTTTTTTGAGAACATACACCATAATAAAATTGGAGTTGATGTTTCCATTTTTATAATCAATTTCAAATTTATAGTGGTTTTATTCATCAAAAACTTTTGAAATAGTTATTTAACAGCTTGTTTTAATTCCTTTCCTGCTTTAAAAGCAGCCACTTTCGAAGCAGGAATATCTACTTCTTCACCTGTTTGAGGATTACGACCTGTTCGTGCTGCACGGTCCCGCACTTCGAATGTCCCAAACCCAATCAGTTGGATTTTTTCTTTCTTGGCAAGTGTGTCATAAATTGTTTCCAGTAGCGCATTTACAGCGTTTTCAGCATCTTTCTGTGTTAGTTCTGCTTTTGTTGCAACAGCACTAACTAGTTCCATTTTATTCATATTCAAACACCTCATCCTATTATTTTAACTTAGTATGTAGAGGTGTTAACCTAGCTTCTACACACTTGTTACCTTATAACATTAGATAGAAAGTGAAAAAAACCTCTTTTTGTATGATTTACATACGAAAATTCATATATTGTTTGGTATGATAAATTCCGCATAAGTATACTTAGATGAAAAGTATAAGTATAACTATAATTTTATAGATTTATTTATCTATATACTTCAATTACACGTTGCTGTTTTAGTGGGTGCTTTTGATATGCCATTATTTCTGATCGTCATAATTTGAAAGAAAGTATTTAAGCGTGTGAATTTCTCCTGAAGCTAGAAGATCTTCTTTCATTTTCATAACTCGAAGTTTTATTGTGTCACCCATTGTCGGGAAATTCATCATATCAAACCTATCTCCTAAACCTAATGGAATATTTTCCCCGTGCATGCTTCCTTCTTTAAAAAATTCAGAGGCTGGACCTTCCATCAATAAATTTCCATCTAAGTAAAACTCTACTTTTTCTTTTCCTGTGATTTTAGCCATAGCTTCCACTACCTTTTCCATAAGTTACTTCCATTTAATATTTTATATTATTCTGAATATTTTCGATGCCTATTTCCTATATTGGTTTAAAGATAAGTTAAATAAAATTGCAGGAAGTACAAATTGTATACCGAATTCTCTTTAACAAAC
>NZ_JBFULJ010000856.1:0-1636 GCF_056400385.1 Priestia sp. P5_B4 | reverse complement strand
GTTCATATTGCTCTTCCTTTTCTGTAGAAATAGCTAAATCATAAAGAATATGCAAAAAATTTTTTTTATCTTGAACAAATAAATATTCTTCTTCAAAGCCTTGAGACGTGTAGACGGCAAACTCCCAAATGTCGTCGTAATAAGCTGGCCCAATGGCCTCGGCGAGATTTCCAAGCGTTTTAAGCAGCTCCATTGTAATGATAATATTACGTCTAGCATAGTGCCGGATATTAGCAAATCCATCATACAAAAAGTCTTCAAATTTTTTATCAGGAATGACCATTCGTACAACGCCGCTGTCATCAACTAAATACGAAGAAAACTGACTAACATCACAAATTTTCCGAAGAATATCGCTAATTTGGTGAATGGAGTTAATCGCCGTTTTGAAGTCATCACTTCCTAATGATTTAATCGCCATCTCGACAAACTTGGTAATAATATGAGTTGTGTCTTGAATATCGGTTTGAGATTTTCCTATATGAACATATCGATGAAAAATAGTTTGATCGATTTCATCCTGCTCTGCAGAACCTCGGTTCCAATAATAAAACAATATCGTTCCGTCGAGTACGTAGTCCCCTACTTCCCTCTCCATTTTGATCACTAAGTTATGCTCTTTGGCATAGTGAATTAATCGGCTGTAATTAACGGTCTGAATATAGCCGGATGTTTGAATATATACTGGATTTTTATCTCCTTCAGGAAAGGAAAATGGTTCGTTATGAGCAGATTGCGTTCGATGAACCTCTAGTTCTTCACGTATCGTCGTTTCAATAGCTTTTATAGATTCCGTCTTCATCGATTGAGTCATATGATTAACTTGCAGCCATTTAACGGAATGATTAATAAAGTAGACAAACGTGCCTGCACTAAAAACTGATAGCGCCGTGGTCGCAAATGGGATAGCAAAGTAGCCATCTACTTGTGAACTGTTTAAAAAGAGAAAGACAAAAAGTGTATATAAGAAACTCCCCATAAAAATCCCGAGAATTCGCTGAGTCGATTTCGAAGAAGCAAAGTTTTTTAACACGCGAGGAGAAAACTGAGCTGCAAATGATGTAAACACAACAAGCATTAAATTAAAGGTAAAGGTCGTAATCGATAGAATTCCGGGCATAATCGTACTCACTAACGTATTGGTTAAATCCATGTTGATTGAAAAAAATGAAGGAACCTTCTCTCCTACTTTGCAATAATAGTCCAGAAACAGCGTCAATGCAGCTAAAAGGACAGAAAAAAGAGCATAAATTAAGGGACTAAACCATATTTGGCTATTTAGCTCATCTTTAAAAGCACGAGGAGAGAGCTGCTTCCTTGCCGCTATCCATCTAAATGTATTCATACAAAACTCTCCTTTTTATTTGTAAATCTCTAACTTTTTTCTTAGTTCCCTAATTTTTTTTGGTTATGCTTATACAGTGKAAAAAAATCTATTTTTTAAAATATAGGTACACAAAGCAAAAATGAAATTGACACATACCTCATTAATTTAATCTAAAGATGCACAAATAGGATACATGAGTTGAATGAATATATAAAAGCTATGTTCACCATACAAATAAAAAATCCGAACGCGTTGGATTCTCAACTAAGAATCCATCTCGTTCGGATCTTCCTTCAACTAACCTACTTT
>NZ_JBFULJ010000855.1:0-1636 GCF_056400385.1 Priestia sp. P5_B4 | reverse complement strand
AATAAGTTCAGGATCGCTTAGAACTAATAAGTGAGCTTCAAAGATTTCTGCTTTGTCATCTCCAAGTTCTTTACGAGCATGCTCTCTAATAATTTCAAGTTCTGATTTTGACTTTTCTAGCGCAGCTTCTAGACGTGCTACTTCTGCTTCAACTTCAGTTACTGATTTTTTTTCAACGGTTAATTCTGGATTTTCTAGACGAAATGCTTTAGCAATAGCAATGCCGCTAGAAGCGGCAATGCCTTGAATTTCCTTTGTCATTATTCGCCTAATCCTTCTTTGCTCATTGTATCTTCAAGAGCAGCAAGTGCATCTGCTTCGTCAGAACCTTCTGCAGAGATAGTGATTGTAGCGCCTTTTTGAATACCTAAAGACATAACGCCCATGATTGATTTTAAGTTTACAGTTTTACCGTTGAATTCTAAGTTGATATCAGAATCAAATTTGCTTGCTGCTTGTACTAAAGTTGTTGCTGGACGTGCGTGAATTCCTGAGTCTGCTGTTACTGTAAATGTTTTTTGTGCCATGTTAAATCAATCTCCTTTTTACTTTGAAATGTTAATAATATTTGCTTCTTGTTGAGAAACTTGGCCCTGCTTTAAGATATCAATTTTTTCATCAGCTTGTAAATTCGTGAAAATGATCGGCGTAATCGTCGATGGCGCATTTTCTTTTACAAAGTCTAAATCAATTTTCAATAGAGGCTGTCCTTTTTTCACTTCATCGCCTTGGGCAACTAAAGCTTCAAAACCTTCGCCTTTTAAATTAACTGTATCAATACCAACGTGAATTAAAATTTCACGTCCAGTCGTTGATTCAATACCTAAAGCATGTTTCGTCGGGAATAAGTTTACTATTTTTCCGTCCACTGGTGCAACTACTGTGCCTGTTTTCGGAATAATCGCAAAACCGTCACCCATTAATTTTTGTGAAAATACCTGATCTGGTACTTCCGATAAAGGTACCAATTCTCCCTCAATCGGTGAAACAATATCATTACCATTATCGCTTCCTACTTCAGATGTTGCAACAGGTTTTTCAATTGTTTTTGTCTCTTCTTTTGTGACAACCGGTGTTTTGCCATTCATAATGTCTTGAATTTGACCTTTTAACGTGTCAGATTTCGGACCGAAAATAGCTTGAATATTGTTACCAACTTCAAGAACACCAGCTGCTCCAAGTTTTTTCAAGCGGTTTTTATCAACATTACCCACATCATCTACTGATACACGCAAACGCGTAATACAAGCATCTAAATGTGTAATGTTTTCTTTACCGCCAAGTGCTGCTAAAACATTTGTTGGAAGCTCTGCTGCTTCTACTTTTACATCTTCTTCTCCTTCTTCTTTATCTTCACGACCCGGTGTTTTTAAGTTGAATTTACGGATTGCAAAGCGGAAACCGAAGTAGTAAATAACTGCTAGAACTAAACCTACTGGAATAACTAGCCACCATGCTGTACGGTTTTGCATAACTCCAAATAGAACGTAATCGATAACCCCACCTGAGAATGTCATACCGATTTTAACATTTAATAATTGCATAACCATAAATGATAAACCAGCAAATACTGCGTGAATTGCAAATAGTACTGGTGCTACGAATAAGAATGAGAACTCAAGCGGCTCTGTAATAC
>NZ_JBFULJ010000854.1:0-1637 GCF_056400385.1 Priestia sp. P5_B4 | reverse complement strand
GGTATAAGCATCGAGGAAGTTAGACAATTTTTACAAAGCATTAGTTCAAATGCTTAGCCGATACAATGATAAGGGAATAAATCGTTCCCAAGTATAGATAACCTTTATAACCAGTCTCAAGCTATCTTCACTAGATGCATAATCACCCTTTTTTAGATGTATAATCACCCCTTTATGGTAAGAACGTTTATTTATAATGCACGGTAAAGTGAAATTATGGTATTATTATCGATAAGTAAGCATTAGTAAGGGTGATTAAAATGACAATTGGCCAACGTATTCGAGATCTCAGAACGAAACAAGGAATATCGCTAACAGAACTTGCAAACCGAGCGGGTGTTGCTAAATCGTACATATCTTCAGTAGAAAGAGGAATTCAGCTCAACCCATCTATTCAATTTCTAAACAAAATTTCTACCTCATTGAACGTGAGTATTGATAGATTAATTCATGAGCCTATGGATAAATCTGAATCGTTGGATATTGATGATGAGTGGCTTGAGTTAGCAAAAGAAGCAGCGGAGTCAGGAATAAGCAAAGAGCAGTTTAAACAATTTCTTGAATTTCAAAAATGGCAGCGGGCAAAGCAAGATTAACTTCGCGGAATATACATAAAAGAGAACTTACACAGAATAACTGCTAAAAAATCATGATTACAAAAAAGAGATTCCATTTATCTATGGAATCTCTTTTTTAGGCTTAAGAAGAAATAAAATGGGACGAGAATTCTTTTTCTCGCTGAAACTGAATACGTTCAAGAGTTATTAATTTAGGCTTTCTTTTCTGTTCAAACTGTCTCAATGTTTCTGAAATCCCTTTGTTTTGATAAAAAACTTGATGCAGTAAGTCAGACAGTAAGTCAGCATCTTTTAATGACTCGTTTAATCCAAAAGCTCCAGTGGGAGTCATCGTATGAGCAGCATCCCCTAATAATAACAGGTGATGCTTTGACCACACTTCGCTTATGCTGCTTTGCACAGAAAGAAGCGTAAAGTCTGACCACGACGTAATAAACCTTTCTATTGAAAGGTTTAAGCTAGGGAAAGCGTCTATTAAACGCTGAATAAACGGTCTAAATGATTGTTTCCGAAGAGCAGGATAGCTGCCTTTTTCAATATTCCATCCGATTTGAACAAAGCCTTTTGCTTGAGAAAAAAGCGCCACCTGCTGCTGCTTCACAAGTGCAAATTTAATAGAAGGCTCCCAATTGGCTGGTGCAGGAATTTTCGCCCAAAGCAAATCGTATCCATGATTATGAATATTGGTTTTTATGTGCGCAAGTTTGCGAACAGTTGAATATCGGCCATCTGCTCCAATAATGATTTTACTTTCAACTATTATTTCACCCAGGCCTTTTTGCTGAGCTTTTATTCCAGTATATTGTCCTTTTTCATTCTGCGTTAGCTCCGTTACTTTTGTGCCCAGCATAAGTTTGTAGGAGGGATGGATGCTTGCTTGGTTATTTATAGACTGAAGGAGATGCTGCTGTGGCACATGAATTCCTGCATGTCCAAGTTCAGATTCTATCGTTTTGAATATATGTCCATCCTTCCAGTATTCGACCCTAGACATTCGAAGGAGGCCTAAACTTTCAATTTCTTCRAATATATGATGTTTCTTAAGAATCATTTCTCCAT
>NZ_JBFULJ010000853.1:0-1639 GCF_056400385.1 Priestia sp. P5_B4 | reverse complement strand
GCATTAGGAGATACGTGGTATCACTTGTCTCAAACGACGAATTTAAGTGCCGATGCTCTTCACCGTATTGCAAGCGTTGCGTCAGGTGCATCTATTTTACCGCATAACGGTGCGTTGTTAACGCTATTAGCCGTAACTGGTCTTCAGCATAAAGAAACGTATAAAGACGTATTTGTTGTTGCATTTATCATCCCGACAATCGCTTTATTTGCAGGAGTCGCATTAGCGGCAGCCGGTATTATTTAAAAACAGGAGGAGAATACACATGGTTGAAAATCAAGTAATTGTAATCACAGGAGCAGCAAGAGGAATTGGGTTTGAAATAGGTAAACGATTCGCAGAAAACGGCGGAAAAATTGTGTTATCCGACATTGATCAAGCTGCTGTAGAAGCTGCAGCACAAAATCTTCGTGAAGCTGGATTTGAAGCGCTTGGTGTCAAAGCCGATGTAACAAAAGAAGAAGAAATCAAACATTTAATTGAAACAGCAAACGCACATTTTGGAGCGGTTCATACGTTCATCAATAACGCTGGCTTGCAGCATGTTTCTCCAATCGAAGAGTTTCCAACTGAAAAATATGAGTTAATGATTAAAATTATGCTAACAGCTCCATTTATGGCGATTAAGCACGCGTTTCCGATTATGAAAAAACAAGGGTTCGGACGTATTATTAACGTTTCTTCTATCAACGGTTTAATCGGTTTTGCAGGCAAAGCAGCTTATAACAGTGCTAAACACGGTGTAATTGGGCTAACAAAAGTAGCTGCTCTTGAAGGCGCAGCACACGGTATTACGGTGAATGCACTTTGTCCTGGATATGTGGATACACCACTAGTGAGAGGTCAGTTAGATGGTTTAGCTAAAACAAGAAATGTACCATTAGAGAGCGTGCTTGAAGAAGTTATTTATCCTTTAGTCCCTCAAAAAAGATTACTAGACGTGAGCGAAATTGCTGACTACGCTATTTTCTTAGCGAGTGATAAAGCAAAAGGTGTAACTGGTCAAGCGGTAGTAATGGACGGCGGATATACAGCTCAATAAAAAATAGAATAAGTCATTAAAAGCATAAAGGAGTCTAATGAGCTCCTTTATGCTTTTTTATGTTATACCTATTCTATCGAGCTAATCAACGTTAAAATATAACTAGGCTATACATAAAATAAGCCTTATACTATTTCTCCTGTAAAGATAAATAGTATGATAAAAAAGCCTGCAGTTCAGAAAGGATGATACATATGGTGCAAACAGTAAATGAATTAATTAAACATCCGGTTTTTTATTTTTTTAACGAAATTTCAGCTATTCCTAGAGAATCTGGAAATGAAAAGAAAATTAGTGACTATTTAGTTTCTTTTGCAAAAGAAAGAAGCCTTGAAGTTATACAAGACGAGGCTTTAAATGTAATTATTAAAAAGCCGGCAGCTAAAGGATATGAAGATGCTCCAGCCATCATTTTGCAAGGACATATGGACATGGTATGCGAGTTAAATAAAGGAACTGTGCATGATTTCGAAAAAGATCCGCTTCAACTGCGAATTGTGGAAGATATGCTTTATGCAAATGGTACTACGCTAGGAGCTGACAACGGGATTGCCGTTGCATATGCACTGGCTTTACTAGATGCTCATGATATAGCTC
>NZ_JBFULJ010000852.1:0-1639 GCF_056400385.1 Priestia sp. P5_B4 | reverse complement strand
ATCAACGAGATTTATCGCAAAACACGGCTGACAGCTACTGCAGGCATAGGTCCGAATCTCTTACTGGCTAAGGTGAGCTTAGATCATGAGGCCAAGAATAGCACAACAGGGGTAGCTTATTGGCGATACGAAGATATTCCTTTCAAATTATGGTCGATTCACCCAATGAAGGATTTCTGGGGAATCTCGTCTGCTACGGAAAGACGCTTAAATCGTTTGGGCATTCACTCCATAAAAGAACTCGCTCTTTCTTCTGTAGAGATGATACGTAAAGAATTTGGTGTCTTAGGAGAGGAAATCCACCAACATGCAAATGGAATTGATTTTAGTCGCATTTCTGACGTGTATATTCCGAGCTCTCGWTCATTCGGRAAGAGTCAAATTCTGTTTCKAGAYTATACAAATCGAAAAGAAGTGGAATTGCTGCTATTAGAACTGTTAGACGATGTGTGCTTTCGTTTACGTATGCATCAAGTCGTGGCACATACTATTCATTTATCCATTGGCTACAGCAAACAAACAGGTGGAGGTTTCTCGAGGCAAAAGAAAATGGAGCGAGCTTCGAATTTAAGTCAAGATATCTTCCCTTATTGTTTAACCATCCTACACACATTTGATAGCGGAATGCCCATTCGATCGATTGGAATTTCTTTATCGAACACCCTTATTCAAGAAGAAGAGCAAATGAGCTTATTTGAAGATATTGACCAGCGCGAAAGAGCCTATGCCCTTGCTRAAACGATTGATGAAATTCGTATGCGTTATGGGAAGAATAGCGTTCTGCGAGCTTCAAGCCATCTCGAGCATTCAACAGCTCGTTATCGAAACGGCCTTTTAGGAGGTCATAAAGCATAAGCGCGAGACGTTATCGTCTAAGTTAAACGTTGGTATTACAACGTTTTAAGCGACAAACGATGACTGTTCTTTAAAGAAATAAGTCAAGGTTACAAGAACAGGATAACTGTTCAGACAAGTGAGAGGAATGAAGGGGTAACGACCTGAAACTCTCCCAGTGAGATTCCCGACAGCATACGCTAGGCGTAGCGTGATGTTGGAAGCAGGGTAAAAAATGCAATCACTATCCGAAGTGCCCTACAGGGCAACCGAAAGCCATTCGGAATAATAAACCAAATGGAACTGATAAAGTATTGTATGCTGTCAACCGACATGGTGAGAATGTGTAAACACTGACGAACTTGCGAATGTACGCCTCGATATTGTGACGGGTCAGAAATGATTCGGAATCTGAAAATAAGATTTGTCTAACGGATTGGAATAATTTAAGCTGTGACAATCCTAACGTTGTTATAGGCAACGGAGCTAGGCACGTGGTATAGCAAGCACCTAAATCGGAAGTCATATGACCTTTAAAATAATGATAGTTTGAACGGAACGTCGAAAGCTACTAACGTTGAGAGCAATCTCTATCGGCGGATATAGTTGAATATGAAACGGGCACCCGAGGGAAGTATTCTTAATAGTAGTGAGAGTAGTGGCACGACCCAAGAAGGTTCTGTAATGGAACTGGAGGAACAGCCACAAGCCTATATTGGAGGAACTGAACTCTCATMTAATCTTGCATGGATTCTGGTAAGACTCAAAAGGTCACCAAAAATCA
Organism: Priestia sp. P5_B4; assembly: GCF_056400385.1. Lineage (NCBI taxonomy): Bacteria > Bacillati > Bacillota > Bacilli > Caryophanales > Bacillaceae > Priestia > Priestia sp. P5_B4. The sequence goes on along the minus strand of NZ_JBFULJ010000852.1, from coordinate 21 downwards.
ACATAAGAGTAGGTGATAGAC
>NZ_JBFULJ010000851.1:0-1641 GCF_056400385.1 Priestia sp. P5_B4 | reverse complement strand
GCCGTTGAAACAAGTAAAGGATAATAGCTACGGTAGTCATGACAAGGAAAAGCCCAAAATGACTGATATCATACAGATTATAAAGCCCGATTTTAGCAAGAAAAGGAACAATAAGATAACCATGAATCAAATCCAAAATAATGTTAACAATTATGTACAAGATAAACCCCGGATACGTCAGGTAAAAGACAAAGATCGTAATCACAATATGAAGGCAATAAATCGTTGCTCCCATGCTAGTAAGAAAAAATACGTTTTCTTGAACCGTCCACCAGTGCATTTTTTCCGCTACTTGATAGGCGATTGTCATCATTAATGCAGCAAATAACCCTACAGTAAAAAATCGTTTAACACGCTGTTTATCAAGTAGCAGCAGTAAAAACCATGGAATAACAAGAATCCCCCATAATATAATTTGATTCATTCATCTTCCCACCTTTTATTTATCAGTAGTTCTTAGTGTAAGAAAGAGTTGTAAAAATATACATTCTATAAAGAAAACGTTTACAATCAGATTACTTCTCTATATACTAAATCTTGAATACTTGTATACAAGTTGGCTAAGGAAGTGATGACACATTAAAAAGGTAACCTATCCGGAAAAATGGCTTCGCGGAGCCTCGCTGGGAGAGCAAGTTGTAAGCAAATTAAGAATTCAAATTATGAGCGGCGAGCTGAAGAAAGGAACCATACTATCGGAAAATCAGCTCTCGGCAGAGTTTGGAACGAGTCGATCTCCTATAAGAGAAGCGCTGCGGACCCTTTCAAACGAAGGACTCATTGATTTACAGCGAATGGGAGCAGTTGTTATTGGTTTAACAGCTAGGGATTTAAACGAGCTGTACGATGTTCGTCTGCTTTTAGAACATTTTGTCTTAGAACGTCTATCTGAAGTCAACCATGATTCGCTTATTAAAAAGCTTGAGCAAAGTATTGATCAAATGAACATGGCAGCTAAATACGATGACTATGTAGAGTTTGCTTATCAAGATTTGCGGTTTCATGAGCTCGTGATTATCGAAGCAGGCCACAAACGGATATTAAAATTGTGGGAAAGCATCCGTGAAATTATTTTAGCTGCTCTTTTAATTACCACTGAAAAAAGATTTCGAGATGATAAAGCAGCTGTGCTCCCACTGATAAAGCAGCATCATGAAATGATTAAAGCATTAAAGTCTCAAAATACAGAACGTATTCAAGATGAAGTGAAGCGTCACTTTGAAGACACGCGAAATACGATAACAGCTTCACTTTTGAATGAAGCATAAAAAAGGATAAAAGATTCAAAATGTTTTTGGACCTTCTTATCTTTAACTTGTCGACAAGTATACAAAGGGGATGGAAAAATGAAAGCAGGTGTCTACGTTTCAGAAACAAAAGCCGTTATGCAGCAAAAAGCGAAACCGGTTATAAAAGAAGGAGAAGCGCTTGTAAAGGTATCTCATGCTGGAATTTGCGGAACGGATATGATGATTTATTTTGGAAAACATCCTAGATCACAAGCGCCACTTATTATGGGGCATGAATTCAGTGGAGTTATAGAAGAGATCCGAGGGGAAACGAAATTTTCTTTAGGTGACCGCATAGCAGTTGAACCTACGCTTAGCTGCAGAACGTGTGAAGCCTGTGTAAGAGGACAGT
>NZ_JBFULJ010000850.1:0-1642 GCF_056400385.1 Priestia sp. P5_B4 | reverse complement strand
GTCTACTTTGATAGACGTATAAAGGCTCTAAAGTTTCTAATAGAAATATAACGTCATCAAAGCTAATTTTTCGCACAGATCGATAATATTTAATTTCATTTATAGAAAACTCACTATCGATTTGATCCATATTACTATCTACTATTTGCTGACTTAAAAAAAATAGTGAAGAATCATGAAAAGAAAAGCTCTTTTTAAAATTAAAGAGTTTTTTCGCTGGTTCATTATAATACAACAAGGATCCATTTTCATGAAATAACATAGTCGCGTGTTCCATTATATCTATAAATGTATCTAGCTTAGTCATCTTTATTAATTTTTTTTCGAGTTTGTTGTCTAACAAATGATTCATTTTCCCACCCCTTATTCACATAAAAACAGTGTTAAATATAATTTTTATTATACCATTGATTTTCACTTCTAATTTAGAACCTTCATCTTGAATAAGCTCAAAAATTAGAAAAGTAACATAGATACTCTTTATTATGTCATGCAGAGTTTTTAGTTCCCATTCATATAGTCTACAAATATAAGTTGGTATGGAAATTGCATATTATTAAAGTGATAAATACGCAGTGAGGGAAAAGAGGAAACGGGTTAAATTATTGTAATCTATCAGTTGCTTGTTAGAAATACGACAAATTGAAATTGTTAATCAAAGAAATTAACTTAAACAAATAAAGGGAGTGTGTGAAGAATGACAGCAAAAAATCTGTTTGATTTATCTGGAAAGACGGCTTTCATAACTGGGGGGACCGGAAGCTTGGGGAAAGGTATAGCTTTAGCCTTAGCAGAAGCAGGCGCAGAAGTTGTGATTTCTGGAATTGAAAATATAGAAAAGTTATCTATTATCCAACAAGAGTTTGAAAATAAAGGTTTAAGATCTTCAGTCATGAATCTGGATGTGTCTAATTATGAAGAAGTTCTAACCCTTACGAAAACCCTCAAAAATAAGTTTGGAAAAATAGATATCCTCGTAAATGCAGCAGGTATTAACATTCGTGGCCCCATCTTGGAAACGACTCTTGAAGACTGGGAAAAAGTCATCAATATTAACCTTCGAGGGACATACTTTGTATCACAGGCAGTAGCCCGAATCATGATGAATCAAAAAAATGGGAAGATCATTAATATATGTTCATTAAGCAGCCAGATTGGCTTACCTAATATGGGACCATATGTTGCCTCTAAAGGTGGCGTTGATCAAATTACTAAAGCAATGGCGATTGAGTGGGCTTCTCATATACAGGTTAATGCCATTGCTCCTGGATATTTTCACACGGAGTTAACTGCGCCTCTCTTCAAAGATCCAGAGCGTAGCAAGATTATCCTGAGTCGAATACCTCAAGGTAGACTTGGTGTTGAATCAGACCTTGCAGGAACTGCTGTTTACTTAGCTTCAGATGCTTCTAATTATATAACTGGGCAAACCATTTATGTTGATGGCGGATGGATAGCATCTTAAAATGGTTAATCAATCTTATTTCTAAATTACATTGAAATCTCAGGAAAGACCGAAGTCGGAAAGGATTTTACTAAACCTCCAAATTGATATTGCTTTCATTTGTTATCTATAAGATAGTTAAAAAGAATATATAAATGAATGCATTTTCTTAGGCGTTTTGATATATAAGGYCAGCAC
>NZ_JBFULJ010000849.1:0-1646 GCF_056400385.1 Priestia sp. P5_B4 | reverse complement strand
AAAGCAAGCAGAAGAAATCCAAGCTAAAAATATCAGTCACGCCACTCAAGACTTGTATGAAGCGATTGAGAGCGGTAACTACCCCGAGTGGGAACTTTGTATACAAATCATGGAAGATGGAGAGCATCCTGAACTGGATTTTGATCCGCTTGATGACACGAAAATTTGGCCGGAAGACCAATTTCCATTTCTACCAGTAGGTAAAATGGTCCTAGATAAAAATCCAAGCAACGTATTTGCTGAAACGGAGCAAGTCGCATTTGGTACGGGTGTACTTGTAGACGGGCTGGATTTTTCTGATGATAAAATGCTGCAAGGAAGAACGTTTTCCTATTCCGACACGCAGCGTCACCGGGTGGGAACAAACTACTTGCAGCTGCCTATTAACGCGCCGAAAAAACATGTAGCAACAAATCAACGCGACGGTCAAATGGCCTATCATGTAGATGCTGCTCCAGGTCAGAACCCGCACGTGAATTACGAGCCTTCTTCTCTTGGAGGTCTTCAAGAAGCGCATGACCATCCAAAACCTCATCAGCCTTATGTTGAAGGAAATGTAAAAAAAGAAAAAATTGATCGTACAAATGACTTTAAGCAAGCAGGTGAACGCTATCGTTTACTAGAGGACTGGGAACGTGATGAGCTTATTCAAAATTTAGTAGACGGCTTGAAATGTTGTCATCATACCGTTCAAACAAAGATGATTGAGCTTTTAACTCAATGTGATTTTGACTATGGCAATCGAGTAGCAAATGGCATTGGTCTTCTAATGCATGATGATGGTTCCCTAGAAATTGAAATGGGAGCAGAAATGACTCCTACATACGGCAAATTGCCAAAAGAAGGCGGTTCACCGTTAGGGAGCAACAAAGCTGCTGATGCGGTAGAAGAAGCTAATGAAAAAGGACACGATGCTCATCCTTATTAACAAAAAACATCCTGCAGCGACAGCAGGATGTTTTTTGGGTTAAACGCTTATGACCAAGTAACGGCAAACACGTGGTAGTCATTTTTTAACTGTGGCGCATCAGTGGGTGTCCCGTGCTGATATCCTTGTTTCACTCTTTTAGGATGTAAAGGTTGAACCCATTCTTTCACTTGCTGTTTTGTACCATTTGCTAAAATATATACACAATCAGAAAATGCCCCGTCATTGCTTGGACTATCAACTTTTAGTACTTCCACTAACACATCTTGGACACACGTTTTTCTCTGAATACACATAAGCGTATGGTAGATAATATCAGCGGACACATCGTTATTTAAACGAAAGCCCACCTTTTTTTGTTCAAAAAAAGACGAGAATGAGACGATTGGTAATGTCTTTTTTTGTTCATACGCTTGAGATAAAATCTTGACAAGAACTTCTCCACTCAAGATGATCCCTCTTTCTAAAAAACGCTTCATCACAACATATGTGAGCATTTATTATGCTCATAGGATAATATATTATCATAGTTTAATTCTGTGGTGTTAGTCTTTTTTGGGGTTTTTACACTGGGAATTATACCCGCCTATTTCTTGCGTTTCCCTGACGTTCTCGCTACTAGCAACACAATTATTAATAAAATAAATACCCCTGCCCCTGCAAACATATCATACAAGAAATCAAGCATCATACTCCTCCTCTTCCTTCAAAAAAACGC
>NZ_JBFULJ010000848.1:0-1647 GCF_056400385.1 Priestia sp. P5_B4 | reverse complement strand
GTATCATTCAGCTGCAGCTAACTAGAATTTTTTAATAATTATTTCATCTGAACATAAAGACCTTTTTTGTATAGAAAACTTTAAGGGAAGTCGATAGTATGCCGATTGTACAAGTTCACCTTTTGGAAGGAAGAGAAGAAAAAGACATTAAAAACATGTTAGTAGAAGTAACCGAAGCAATTTCTAACAGCCTTGACGTTGAAAAGGAGAGAGTAAGGATCATTGTCAATGAGGTTCCATCTTCGCACTGGGGAATTGCAGGAGTATCAAGGAAAGAAATAGATATGAATAAGAAGAAATAAGTTGAAAAAATTTGATTAGCTATAATAAAAGAGCGGTATATTTATATACCGCTCTTTTTTGTATACATCGGAAATTATCTAAGGAAAAAGAATCGCTCTTTTAATAGTCGCTTTAAGTTAGTCGCTTTTTTTCAGCAGCGCGCGCACAGGACTTCCATCAGCTTCAACTAAAGGAAGAGGAGCTGCGATTAGTTCATAGTCTCCTGAAGGGATTTTATCTAGTAAAACACCTTCTAAAATGTGAATTTTATGGTATGCAAGTTCATGGTGAGCCGCTAGTTCTTTACTATCGAGTGGATCTACTGAAGGCAGATCAATGCCTAGCAGGCGAATGCCAAGCTTAGCTAAGTAAGAAGCTAAGCTTGGTTCAATGTAAGGAATGGTTTCCGGGAAAACACTTCGATCTTGCCACGCATCTGTTCGAATCAATAAGCGTGTAACACCTTTTAAATTAACATTTGACAATTCGTTTATTCCAATGCTTTTATTAGCTGAGATATGGACAACTTTTGTACGTCCAATATATAAATCTAAGTCCAAATCTATAACCTTTTTTCCGTTATCATCGAAATGAAAAGGTGCATCGATATGAGTGCCGGTATGGATACTCATTGTTATTTTTCCAACATTTACAGAACCGGTCTCTTCTTTACTCCAATTCACTTCATAAGAAAAGGGAGTATCACCAGGCCATCCTGCTGTTTTTTCGTCTAGAGGCTGTGAAATATCAATCCATTTGCTCATTCTTACTACCTCTCTATCTTTTATAAAATATTTATAGCTTCGTTCGCAGGCTCCATAGTTCTGGGAAGAAGTGCTGATCCAGAGCTCTCTTTAAGTAATTCACTCCAGAAGATCCGCCTGTACCTTGTTTGTTTCCAATAATTCTTTCTACTGTACTCATATGACTAAATCGCCACATTTGCTGTTGATTTCCGATATCAACTAATTTTTCTGCTAATTCGTATAAGTCCCAATACTGATCAACGTTACGGTATACGGTAAGCCATGCATCCTCTACGCTGGCATTCGGTTCGTAAGGCTGTGAACAATCTCTTTGTAAAACTTCTTGATCTACCGGCAATCCGCGTTTCATAAGGGCATGAATAGAAGCATCATAGATACTAGGCTCATGAAGAGCCGTTTGCATTTTTTGATATAAATCCGCGTCATGCTGGTAAACAGAGAGTGTATGGACATTTTTATTTCCTAAAGCAAATTCTATCAGGCGATTTTGATAGGATTGAAAGCCGGAAGATTGACCTAATTTATCTCTAAATTCCATGTACTCTGCTGGTGTTAGCGTAGAGAGAACACTCCAAGATTGAATTAGCTGCTGCTGAAT
>NZ_JBFULJ010000847.1:0-1648 GCF_056400385.1 Priestia sp. P5_B4 | reverse complement strand
GCAAAAATCATATAAATCTAAACTGACAATCATTTTGTGAAATTGATCAAATAAATTAATAACAGCTAAAAGCTCTAACAGCTGCGTATCACTGTAAAATTTCTTTAATTGATCCATATCAGCATCCGTCAACTCCCTTGGACGCACCCGGTATACATCAATAAATCGAAACAGCAGTCGATCTTTTTCTTCCAGCTCTTTTTCTCTTAACACTTTTTGATTAAGCGTCTCATCGCCTACATATGACATGCTCATACATGTCTCACAGCCGTTAACACCCGCTAGGTAAAGCCTCATTTTTTCCTTAGTCTCTTTTTCTACTATACCGCTGTTCCAAAGTGTTTCGTAAAGCTCATCGTACAATCTTTTTACATGCGGAATTAAATTCAATGCTTTTTCAAAATTTGTTCCCTCTTCGTTTGCTAATAAAACTCTTGCCATTTTTCACTCACTCCTTTTTAATTATTATAGTAAGAAAAATGGAAATTTCAGATTACATATAAAACATTTTATCTACTATTACTAATCAAATGAAACGTTAATGAGAAAGAAGGTTTTCAATTGAAAATTGATGAAATTGATTTATCGATTTTGCAGGCGCTGCAGCAAAACAGCCGCCTTTCCTTACGAGAGCTAGGAAAACAAATTAATTTGTCTCCTCCTTCGGTGGCAGAGCGAGTAAGGCAGCTAGAGAGCTTTGGCGTTATAAAAGGGTATACGATTGATATTGATTATGAAAAGCTGCATTTGCCCGTGTCGTGTTTTATTGAAGTAACGATGAAAAACGGAGAGCACGAGCGTTTTAAACGATTTATTTCTCAGTATCCCTACGCTTTATTCTGTGAACGCATCGCCGGGCAAGCCTGCTTTATTACAAAGCTTCAGCTTCCTCACCTGCACATACTCGAACAATTTATTAACGAAATTACACCTTATGCCAAAACGATTTCACACATCGCCCTTTCTCATGTGAAGATGGCTCCTGCATTATTGAGTCATTTAAAAGATGAAAAGTGATTGAAACGTAACGAAAAAATCCGAACGAATCATCGTTCGGATCTTCTTTCCATTAAAATACTTTTGTCCCAGCCTCTTTTATTCGTCCAACAGCATAAAAAATAACCCTCCAAAGCTGGAGGGTATAAATTTTCCGAATAATGAAAGTTTTACAACTTCATTTTATCAGGTGCCGACATTTCTGTCTACTTAAAAATGTAAAAGAGCTCTCTATTAATAGAAAGCTCTTTTACCTGCTTGTTTTTTGAAAACAATCAATCTATATAAAAGGAAACTACCTAAGGTTAAAAGTCACATGAAACCTTGGCAGTTGATCCTGGATATACCGGTTGATATGATTCAAAACAAGTTCTTTCATCATTTCTTCTTTGACTTCTGATTCCGTTTTTTTATCTTTTTGTTTTAAAATAAGAATATAATAGACTTTACCCATTTTAATGGGCTCACTACTCTCTCCGATGTGCTGTTTTTTTAAAACATCTATAAAAGAAGGAGATAAACTTGAAAGCTTTAGATTATCAGCATTCTCTATTTTGCTCACTGTCTGGAATTCAGCATATTTTTTTTGAACGCCTTGAAGAGAGGTTCCTTTTTGCAGTTCAGCCGCAGCGGCAGCGGCATCATGTAAAGT
>NZ_JBFULJ010000846.1:0-1650 GCF_056400385.1 Priestia sp. P5_B4 | reverse complement strand
AGATGAGCAGCAAAGGTTTTGTTTAACAAATGAAACAATTATTAAGCTGGCCGAAATAACAAAAGAAGTAGAAGCTCTTTACCAATATCCCGTAGACATAGAGTTTGGTATTCAAAACAATCAAGTATATCTATTACAGGCAAGAGCGATTACCACATTAACAGAAACTAAAGAATTAACTCCTTTCCAAAAAGATATATCTTTAAGTTTCGAAGATATAGAAGAGTTTTGGATTTTAAATGACACAAGTTTTTCTCATGCTGTTAGTCCTTTGTACGCTTCATTTATTATTCCGGCATTTTCTGAAGGAACAGCTGCTAGTTTTAAAAAGTTAAAGTTTATGTTTAATAGACTTAATTTAAAACTTTATAAAGGTCATATCTATACAAAAATGGAGCCTTTTAAAGGAGATTCCAAGAAAAGATTCCAAGAAAATAAAGAATTGATGGAAAGTATTTATCCAATCCTAACAAAACGAATGAATCAAATGATTAAAGAACAATTCCTGCCTTACTATAACAAGTTAGATAGCTTTACCGGAGGAAATCTCAATCTTCAGAGAGGAAAAGAGATTCTTCAAAGTTTGACTGATTTTTATAAAACGGCATATGACTTGCATTTTGACATTGTTATGCCTCAAATGTCTTTAAATACTAAGGCTGAAGAATACTATAAAAACCTTACAAATAAAAAATCCGCACATGATGTTTATGAGCTATTGACCGGGAAAATGAACAAATCGTTGGAAACGGATCAACAGCTTTCTAGACTTGCTTTAACAGTTAAAGACGATGAGGAACTTACTAAGATCTTTGAAGAAGAATGTACAGAAACTTTATTAAAGAAATTAGAGGAAAATAAAGCAGCAAAAAGCTTTATGGCTGAAGTAGATACTTTTCTAAAACAGTATGGATATCGAAGCGTCGTAAGTCAYGATTTTGTAGGGGAAACTTGGCTAGAGAATCCTCTTCACGCGTTATTGATTATTCAAGGGTATGTTAATGACGGTTACAACTTTGATGAGAATTTCAAACAGACGGTCAAAAAACGTGAACAGAACTATAATGAATTTCTGGAACAGATAGCGGATAGCACACACAAAGAAGAGTTTAAAAAATATTACCAGTGGGCATTAGATGCATCTGTTATAAGAGATGACCATCATTTTTATATCGATGCAATGTTGGATGCAAAAGCTCGTTTATTCCTAATCAAGCTAGGTGATTTACTAGTACATCATCATGTTTTTCTAGTGAAAGAAGATATTTTCTTTTTATATCTTGATGAGCTAGAGTCTCTTTTAGAAAATCCGGTAGACGTGGCAGAATTAATTGAGAAGCGTAAAAAAGAACACGCAGAACATGAGCAAATGTCTAATTTGCCTAGATACTTCGGAGTCCCTGAGCCAGCTCAGTTGAAAGAAGCTGAGAAATATATGGGAGCTATTGAGGAAAATGACGCTAACAGCGAACATTCTATTAAAGGGTTAGCCTCTTCCTCGGGAACATATACGGGAAAAGTAAAGGTCATTTTAAATACGAAGGAATTTTCCAAGCTGGAAAAAGGTGATGTTTTGGTATGTAAGACCACTACTCCACTTTGGACTACTTTATTTCAAACTGCGGGGGCTGTTATTACTGACGCTGGAGG
>NZ_JBFULJ010000845.1:0-1651 GCF_056400385.1 Priestia sp. P5_B4 | reverse complement strand
GTTCATTTCTGTACCATCACTTTGAAAGCCGCACATTAAAAGATGTGCAAGCTTTGACGAAGCAGCTGCTTCAAACACCTGATACGACGCTTCTTTTTGCCTTTTCAAGTGATCAAAAAGTCTTACTGGCTCACAGCGGAAGTGAAGTAAAATGCGGAGAACTTTATAAAGAGCTGCTTCCGCTTTACGATGGAAAAGGCGGCGGCGGACCAAAACAAGCTCAAGCCAACTTTTCATCTTCTGAAAATATGAACGCATTTATTAGCGCAGTAAAAGAAAAAATAACGGGAGCATAACAAAAAGCCTGTCTTTTTTAAAGACAGGCTTTTTCCACTCAATCAGCTTACTAAATAGCCAATTAATAATCCAATTGATAAAGTAAATCCAAAAAACGTATTTGTTTGCGCAGTTGCTTTCATTGCAATAAGCTCTCCGCGTACAAATGCCTGTACGGCTTGAATTGGCTTAGGTGCACTAAGAAACACTAAGAAAATCCAAGGGCTAATATCGAAGAATACCACTAATGCAACGGTCCAAATATAGGCGATACCAAACAAAGCAGCTAAAAATCTAATCGCATTTTTAGAACCTAATAAAATGGCTAGCGTACGACGTCCGCCTTTTGTATCTTCTTCTATATCACGAATGTTGTTAGACAAATTAATCGCACCTACTAAAATCGCAATCGGAAGTGATACAAAGATGCTTTCAGACGTTACGGTATTCGTTTGAATAAAAAATGAAATCAACACGAACATCGCGCCCATGCAAAGACCTGAAAATAATTCTCCAAACGGCGTATACGCAATCGGAAGCGGTCCGCCCGTATACAAATAACCAATCGCCATACCTACTAATCCAACTAAAGCAAGCCACCAGCTACTGTTTGCACATATATATACACCTAAAATAAGAGCAATTCCATAAGAAATAAGTGCTAAATTTAATACCGTTTTCGGTTTCATGCCGTGTCTGACGATGGCTCCTCCGATACCTACGGAGTCTTCTGTGTCTAACCCACGTTTAAAATCATAGTACTCGTTAAATAAGTTCGTCGCAATTTGAATCCACAAACATGAAAAAAGCATCGCAAGAAACATCCAAACATTCACATGGCCATAAAACATGGCTAGAACTGTTCCAATTAAAACCGGTACAAACGATGCTGTTAGCGTATGAGGACGGGTTAATTGCCACAAAATCTTCCCTTTACTGTACTGCTCGACTGCAGCTTTTTTTTCTTTGTTATGACTTGTCATCATCCTCTTCCCTTCTATTACGAACCGTATCTCTATTTAAAAGTGCTGCTTTTAATATAACGAATGATAGCAAACTTACTCTAATACAATACACGTCCGCCCAACAAAAAAATCACGGAACTCTTTAAAATATAAGTTCCACTCTATATCATAATAATTTATTGCTCTTTTTACAAGATGACCGCTTATACATTTCCGATTTTTTTCTACAAAAATCTGCTTTGACGCAGAAATTCATAGGAAAAAGATAAAAAGCCTATCCGAAAAATAAGTTTGAGACATAAAGAAATAAATCCAATCTAAAGACGAATAAATGGGATGCATGAGCTGACCGCTTGTTACACCTCAATGATTTCCAAGCAAGACGTCGCTTTCCGCGGGCGGCCGCTGAG
>NZ_JBFULJ010000844.1:0-1654 GCF_056400385.1 Priestia sp. P5_B4 | reverse complement strand
CCACAGCATGATATTGCCATTCACTTGAAACAAGCCGAAGAAAAAGGTGAAAACCTCCCTGTATCAATTGCTTTAGGATGTGAACCTGCGATTGTCACAGCAGCCGCTACGCCGCTTCATTACGATCAATCAGAGTATGAAATGGCGGGAGCTATTCAAGGTGAGCCATACAGAATTGTGAAGTCTCAGCTTTCTGATTTAGATGTACCTTGGGGAGCAGAAGTGATTTTAGAGGGAGAAATTTTAGCGGGTGAACGTGAATATGAAGGTCCTTTTGGCGAATTTACAGGTCATTACTCCGGTGGCAGAAGCATGCCTGTTATCAAAATCAATCGTGTATACCATCGCAAAGATCCTATTTTTGAAAGTTTATATATCGGTATGCCTTGGACAGAAACAGATTATTTAATTGGAATCAATACAAGCGTTCCTTTATATCAGCAGCTAAAAGAAGCATATCCTGAAGAGATTGAAGCTGTGAATGCGATGTATACTCATGGTCTCGTTGCTATCGTTTCAACAAAAAGCCGATACGGAGGATTTGCTAAGGCGGTTGGTATGAGGGCATTGACTACGCCGCATGGATTAGGATATTGCAAGCTAGTTATTTTAGTAGACGAAGATGTGGATCCGTTTAATTTACCGCAAGTCATGTGGGCGCTATCAACAAAAATGCACCCAAAACATGATGTTATAACAGTGCCTAATCTTTCAGTTCTGCCACTTGATCCAGGATCTGAGCCGGCTGGTATTACAGATAAAATGATTTTGGATGCTACAACACCAGTTGCACCGGAAACAAGAGGCCACTATTCTCAGCCTTTAGATACACCACTTGAAACTGAGAAATGGGAAAAAATCTTAACGAATATGATGCAAAAATAAACAAGGAGGAATCGACATGCATACTTGTCCAAGATGTGAAGCCAAACAAGCGAACTTAGTATCTAAATCACCAGTTGAAGGAGCCTGGGAGATTTACTTATGCAGCGTGTGTTTGTTTACCTGGCGTTCTTCTGAACCTGAGACCATCACCAATCCTGAAAAATACCCTCGACCATTTAAAGTCAATCCAAAAGAAGTACCGCTGGCAACGCACGTGCCTCCTGTGCCACCCCGATCTTAATCAGCAAAGGTGGTAAGTAAAATGAATAAAGCAGAGCTGCCAAAAGCCGTGCGCGTATTTTTAAATGGAAAAGACTTAGAAAGAAAGCAGCATGATGCAATGCTGCTATCTACAGTGACATCCGAGGGTTTTCCTCATGTAGCCATGATTAGCGCAGGAGAGCTGATAGCTATTAGCTCTTTACGCGTCAAGCTGCTAGTATGGAAAGATACAACGTCTTCAACAAACATGATACAGAATCATAGGGCAACCGTTACATTAGTTATTGAAGGAAAAGCTTATTACATTAAATTGTTGCTGAAAAAAGAAGCTTCTGTGTTATCAGGCTATGAGCTATTTACGGGAGAAGTAGCCGGTGTTAAAGAAGATTACGCAAAATATGCAGTTTTAACATCAGGAATTCAATTTCAGCTTCATAATTCCAAAGAGATACTGAGCCGCTGGAACCACTACAGCTAAAAAACCGATTCTTATTTTTAAGAATCGGTTTTTTCGGTAGAAAGAACAGCCTTAATTGATTGGTTCCAG
>NZ_JBFULJ010000843.1:0-1655 GCF_056400385.1 Priestia sp. P5_B4 | reverse complement strand
GGGTTGATAATGTTTCCATTTGAATAGATTTTGCTTTTCCATACTGATCACACACCTTTTTTAGAGTAATAGTATCAGTATGTCCGAGTTTAGGAGATTAATGAAAATGGCCTTGAAGTTTTTGCACCAGAACCATATAACTCGCTTCTCCATTTAAGATTTTAATAGGCGTGTTTTTAGCATTCTGAACTTTAGCTTTACTTTGATTTGGATTCATTCCGTATCGTAAACCAATTTCTTTCACTTGAAAATCTCCTTTCTAAATAATAAAAGTATTTGAACTCATGTTCAAATACTTTGCCCAGGCGTACGGCCGTTATCTATGTGCTTCCTCATGGTCCTCCATGTTTACGCCAGTAACACATAGTCTGTTTTATAAGAAAATTTCACATAATAAAAGTAATTTTAACAATACTTTTATCCAAATTTTTCTTTTTAAATTATATATTATATACTAATCTAATTTACATAACAGGTATTTCTAGGAATGAAAGAGAAGGTTAAGAACTATCAACCTAGCTCTTAACCTTCTCTAATGTTCTGGAATGATTAAAGCAGATGGTAATTCTATATTACTTAAAAATAGAATATGGAACTTTGAAGAAACTAATACCGTTAGCATAAGGTCCGTATTCATATTCACCAAATATAATTACAATGCCACCGTTCGTGTAATAAAACTGGTCTTGAGTTAAGTTCACTGATTTGAAATCTTCAACCCAGAATTGAGCGCCTTTTTTATTACGAGCAAWCATTTGTTCGCGGATATATTTATTTACTTTATCTAATTGCTTTTGATTTGTAATGACATCTTTCAAACTAAGTTGTTTAGCCGTTAATAAATTATAATTGTAAGTATCAATCCAAGTCATACCATGTGCACCGCCAGAGTACTGATCATTCGTAACAGAAATACTTAAAATATTATCTTGATTGTAAGGTACAGAGTATTTCATATTTTGATAATAAGGACCTGGTGACCAACCGTTTTCGCTGTCCTTCTTTTCCTGTTCTTTTAATTCTTTATTTGCTTGCTGAGTTTCTTTAGCAATGTTTAAGAATTTTCTATTAAAACTAGCCTCAAATGGTTTATTAAAAAGGCCTGATGCTTCTGGATAGCTAATATTGCTTGCTAATGATTTTTTTGTAATGGTTATTCCTAAGGCCTGTACCTTGTCACTAGGTGCTCTCTCATACTTGATGCTAGACGATTTTTGAGCATATAAATCTTTGGATACACCGTAAATCCCATCGTATTTTCCAGAATAAGAATAAACACGATATATTTGACCTTTTGATACTTTTTTAGCTGCTACTAATTTATTATTTTTAATATTGTACAAACTAGTATCCTTTAACATTGTAACGCGTCCTATTTGTCCTTTGACGAGCTCCTGATTTCCCCACATTACTTTTGCTTCTGCCTTTGAATATGGAACAAGAGGTGAGAATAATAAAGCAAAAACTAAAATAGTTGCTATAACTTTCTTAAAACCTTTCATAAATGAACCTCCTGAAATGTTTTGTGGGGCTTTGATTCATTCTACAAACCCCAATGGAATATAACACAAATAACAGTAAATAATGATTATTTATATTTAAATCTAGTTAACATAATCATTTTTCCCGAACAAAAGAGGGTTCTGGTACAAAGT
>NZ_JBFULJ010000842.1:0-1656 GCF_056400385.1 Priestia sp. P5_B4 | reverse complement strand
AGCTAGATATGAAGTAAGTATGATTGTGGGACGAGATACAGATCGTTTGTCAGAAGGAGAAATTGCCAGAGCCACGGTAGAGACCGTGGCTGAAAATACAAGTGATGGTATTACAGCTCCGCTTTTTTATGCATTTATAGGAGGAGGAGCCCTAGCCTTTTTTTACCGAGCTATTAACACATGTGATTCGATGGTTGGGTACAAAAATGACCGCTACTTTCTGTTCGGCTACTTTAGTGCAAAAACGGATGACGTATTAAACTATATTCCAAGTCGGTTAACTGCAGTGGTGATGACGGCTGTTAATGTAGCAAAAAGCCAGTATTCTCTTGGGCATGTAACGAGTTTGATTAAGCGTGATGCTAAGAAGCATCCCAGCCCAAATAGCGGATACGGGGAAAGCGCAGTGGCTGCTCTGTTAGGTATTCAACTCGGCGGGCTTAATACATATAAAGGCATAGAATCTAATCGTGCAAAAATGGGTGAACCACTCATTCCTCTGCAAGCCGGTCATATTGAACAAGCTGTTTTCATTATGAAAAGGACGGTCTATGCTACGTGGTTATTATATCTTTTGTTAGGAGGAGTTATTAGTGCTATTACCTACACATGGAGCTAATCCTAATGTCTTTTTAAAAGCAATAGGGGCCGAGAATTTGTCGCATATAAAAGACTTTAGCGTGAATACAAATCCTTTAGGGGCTCCCCTTGTGCTTCACGAAAAGTGGAACGAATTCAAGGGTGCAGCGTTTAGTTATCCTGACCCTCAAGTAACGGAGCTGAAAAATAAACTTGCAGCTCATCATCATGTTTCAGCTGCTCAAGTGCTGCCTACAAATGGCGCCGCTGAAGCGTTTTTCCTTATTGCTTCGGTATTTTCAGGAGAGAAAGCAGGGATTGTACAGCCGACTTTCGTTGAATATGAACAGGCAAGTAAAGCTTATGGATGTGAAGTGACATACGTTCCTTTATCTGAAGAAAATGGCTGGAGCTGGGATATAGAGTTGATTATGAGCATTCTTCCGGACATAAAAGTACTGTGGATTTGTCATCCAAATAATCCAACGGGCGTTATGTATAGTCATGAGGAATGGATGAAAGTAGTAAAAGCTGCTGCTCATCATGGTACATACTTAATGATTGATGAGGCATTTATTGATTTTGTCGAACATCAGCCTTCATTTGATTCTCTTATTCTGGATTATGAGCATATCATTGTTGTGCGTTCCATGACAAAGATGTTTAATATTGCCGGGCTTCGTCTTGGCTATATTTTGGCAAATGAAAAAATCATTAGCAAGATGGCTAAAAAGCAGCCTCCTTGGAGTGTAAATGGCTTGTCGCAGCAAATAGGTATGATATGTGTGGATGAAAAAGATTTTGTAAAAGAAACCGTATATTATATTAAACAAGAACGGGAACGAATCTTGAGTCAACTAAAGGAATGGGGGCTTTTGGTTTCTCCTTCTCAAACAAACTATTATCTTTGCAGCGTTCCGTCTTCTATTAAAACGCGCGAATGGCTTGTCTATTTAGCAAGCCATGGCGTGGTAGCTCGTCATACTGAAAACTTTCCATTTTTAAATGGACGCTATATCCGTTTGGCTGTGAAAACGAAAGAAGAAAATGACTATTTACTTAACGTAATCAAACAAG
>NZ_JBFULJ010000841.1:0-1657 GCF_056400385.1 Priestia sp. P5_B4 | reverse complement strand
ATTATACTGAAAGCTTTCTAATAAAAATAAGATAAGATAAATAAGGCCCTTACTTAACTTACAAGTAAGGGCACCATAGAAGGAGTTAAAAACAAGGAGGTATTGGTCATCGACCGTCCATTGCTATAGTTGGTTATTGGTAAATAGTAACAGTGTAATGGGTCATTGGATTATTGGTTTTATCACTTGCCATCACAATAGTACTTTGAGTACACTAAACATTCTCCTTCTATGCCTTGAAGGGAGTCTCACCTCTTCAAGGGTTAAAAATATTTATCTCCATCAAACTCTAACTCTATTTGATAATTTTTAGCGTTAATTAAATTTGATAATCTATTTGCTTTCTTTTCAACCTCTAGCCCTCTTAGACGATATTCTTCAGGATCAAATGTAGCCACTTTAATAATGGATACCCCTTCTCCATAGTAAGGATATTCTTCTTTAGATGATGAACCAAACTCCTTATATTTTCTTGCTTTAGCACGTAATTGAGTGGCATATTCAATCGCTTCTACAATTGTTAGTTTGTGTTCATTATAAGTAATATTATTTTGAATATTGGCTTGATACATTAATTTATCAAGTAGACGCAAATCCTTTCGAATGTCCTCTAAATCCTGTTCAACATCAGATAGTGATCGAGCCTGAGGAGGAATCTTCTCCCCTTTTTCGATCTCTACAAATGCAACTCGGTCCATCTCTTCTTCTAATTCATGTATTCGTTTTGATAATACACTTTTCAATTTCACAGCCTCTGCTAGAGAAATCTTAGACATAGATCAAAGCTCCTTTATTCATAAACTTAATTTTTACTATTTTATTGTTCTAATACCTTTTCATAATAAGGAGGTGTTGTGCCACTTCCGCCATCCCCTGAGACACTGCTGCGATCTACTTTATAAGACATTACATAGCGTCCTTTTTGTTTACCTTTAGTCCAGTTTTCTTCAAACGTCACTAGATAAAACTCTTTATTTAATTTTTTAGCACGAGTTTTTCTTTCGATTTGATACCCTCCAAAAGTTCCTTTCCATGTTCCAACTTTAGCAGGAAATAAATCAATATCTGTTCCTTCACCACTTGTCGCAAACTCTATGGCATCTTCTTTCGTAAATGGCGGAAGGCTAGGTGATAGCGCTTCTAATATACTCCAACTGAGAAGTAAAAGAATAAGAGGCATAATTAGCAATACTTTTGTACTTTTTTCCCTGTCAATTCTTCTTTTTACCCACCAATCTATACATGCATATAACATAGCAGCTGCCATCCCGTAATAAGCCAAATATGTATCTTGAAAAAACAAACCGTTAATTAAGCCTAATATGCCGTGGAAGAAGACAAATAGCCACCTCATGTTGGAAAGCCATTTCTTTCGAATAGCGTCCAGTATAACTGAGACAAAATTTCCGTATACAGCAATAACGGCCCCTACATAAAAAAGATATACAAGGAACCACCCTGCCATGTCATTTCCAGTATGATACGATAGTTCTTCTCCGTCAGTTAGCTGTTGAATCAGACCTGTTATTGTCAAAAGGTAAGCTAAAATAAAGCTTGTAGAAAGAGTTGTTATCGTCTTTCTCAAAATCACATAATCTTTTTCACTTTCCATAAAGGGTACCTTTTTCTACTTATTTCTATATATTTTATATTAAAC
>NZ_JBFULJ010000840.1:0-1658 GCF_056400385.1 Priestia sp. P5_B4 | reverse complement strand
CATGTAATTGAGTCTAGAATACGCGAAATTGTAGGAGGAAACTGACATGTCAAACATTACAAAACGTTTTTATAAAGAGCGTGCAGCATTAAACGTATTAGCAAACAGTGTCGAAAATGCCAAAGAAGTATTTGAGGCTGCAGAAGGGCATGTATTAGTAGGCGTGTTATCCAAGGATTATTCTACTGTAGAAGAAGCAGTAAAAGCAATGAAAGAATACGGAAAGGAAATTGATGGAGCAGTATCAATTGGTTTAGGTGCTGGAGACAATCGCCAAGCAGCTGTAGTAGCAGAAATTGCAAAGAATTATGCTGGCAGCCATATTAATCAAGTATTTCCTGCTGTTGGAGCAACACGTGCTAATCTAGGTGAAAAGGATAGCTGGATTAATAGTTTAGTATCCCCAACCGGCAAAGTCGGCTACGTAAATATTTCGACTGGCCCAGTTAGCGCAGCGCATAATGAACAAGCTATTGTACCAGTCAAAACAGCTATTGCCCTAGTACGTGATATGGGAGGAAACGCGCTCAAGTATTTTCCTATGAAAGGGTTAAGCTATGAAGAGGAATTCCGAGCTGTGGCACACGCTTGCGGGGAAGAAGAATTCGCTTTAGAGCCAACTGGAGGAATTGATAAAGAAAACTTTGAAACAATTTTGCGTATTGCTTTGGAAGCCGACGTCCCAAAAATTATTCCGCATGTTTATTCGTCAATCATTGACCAGAAAACAGGAAAAACAAAAGTAAATGATGTACGTGAGCTCCTCGAAAAGATGAAAAAGTTAGTTGATCAGCATGGCTAAGAACTTTGCAGCATTTGGAGAGGTAATGATGCGTTTACAAGTACCAGGATATGAATTACTCTCTCAAGCTCATACATTAAGCTATTCGTTTTCTGGTACAGGGGTAAATGTAGCGGCGGGGTTGGCGAACTTCGGATATACGGGATATTTGATCACTKCTTTACCGGATAACGCTGTGGGAGATGCGGCTGTATCTTATCTTAAAAAGTTAGGTATTTCGCAGTCATTTATTAAACGCAGCGGAAAACATGTCGGTATGTATTTTTTAGAAAATGGATTTGGGTCCCGATCTAGCCGAGTTACATATACCAACCGTTCAGAAAGCAGCTTCAACAGAGCTCCTGAAGGCATATATGATTTTGAGAATATTGCGGAGAAAGTAGGTGTGGTGCATTTTTGTGGAATCTCTCTAGCAATGAATGATTCCGTCCGATCCTATATGAAATCATTTGCCAAAGCGGTAAAAGAACGCGGTGGTATGGTCGTATTTGACTGTAACTACCGCCCGTCTCTATGGGGAGATGAAGGATATGAAAGCGCAAAACCTCATTATGAAGATATGCTGTACCTTGCAGATATCGTAATGATGAATGAACAAGATGCTATGCACATTCTTAAGATGGAAACAGAAGAAATAAGCAGAAGAAAGCAGCTGATGAAACTAATTCCAAAGGTAGCAAAGAAGTACGGTCTTTCTGTCGTAGCCGGTACGCACCGATCTATTAATAAGAACAATAAGCACTCTTTATGCGGTTTTATATATAAAAATCATACATTTACATTTTCTGATACGATTACTTTTTCTGTCTATGATAGAATAGGCGCAGGAGACGCCTATACAAGCGGCATTTTATAT
>NZ_JBFULJ010000839.1:0-1659 GCF_056400385.1 Priestia sp. P5_B4 | reverse complement strand
GTACTTTACATATATCAACCTTGATTTTCCTTTCTCGAATCAAGAAAAAGGAAGCATTTACGTTTTGCGAAAAATCAGCCCTTATGTAGGCCTTATTAATCGAATTTTCCCTTTTTTAATCTTTCTACTATTAATTTTAGTAATTGTGATTATTGGATTTTTAAACTATCTTGTTTCAAGAAGCATTATTAAACCCATTCGTGAATTAAAAGAAGCGGCTGAAAAAATAAAACAAGGTGATCTTCACTTTGAGATCTCTGCTAATTCAAAGGATGAAATAGGCGAATTAACGCAAGCTTTTGAAGAAATGAGGCAAAAACTAAAATCTTCTGTTGAACTGCAAATTCAGTATGAAGATAACCGTAAACAGCTGCTTTCAAGTATTTCACACGATCTGCGAACTCCTATTACTTCCATTGTAGGATATGTAGAAGGAATTCAAGATGGAGTAGCTAACACGCCAGATAAGCTTTCTAAATATTTGTTAACGATTTCAACGAAAGCAAAAGACATGAATGCGTTAATCGATGAGCTGTTTTTATTTTCTAAATTGGATTTGCACGAAATTCCATTTGTGTTTAAAAAACTTAATATTTCTGCATTTATGGAAAGTTATGTGCAAGAGCTTCAGTTTGAAATGAGCGAACATGATATTGATGTTTTATTTTCTAATGATTCTCTAACGACACTGTATGCAAAGGCAGATGCTGAGCAGCTGCGAAGAGTTTTAATAAATTTAACAACCAACAGCATTAAATTTATGGATAAAGAAAGAAGAAGAATCGATATCGTTCTTTCTGCTACCGAAAGTGAACTCATTATTGAAGTGAAAGACAATGGCGCAGGGATTTCACCGGAAGCATTAGCGCATATTTTTGACCGGTTTTATCGAGCAGAACAGTCCCGCAACAGCAATACTGGAGGAAGTGGACTTGGACTGGCCATTGCAAAACAAATTGTTGAACGCCACGGGGGAGACATCTGGGCACTAAGTAAGTTTGGCGAAGGAACAAGTATTTTCTTTTCTTTGCAAAAAATGAATGAAAATGGTGATACATATGAAGAAGATATTGTTAGTTGAAGATGAAGTAAGTATTGCTGAATTGCAAAGAGATTATTTAGAAATTAACGATTTTGAAATAGACGTTCAATATAGCGGTGATAAGGGATTAGAAAAAGCGTTAAATGAACATTTTGATCTGGTTATTTTGGATATTATGCTCCCTAAAGTGAGCGGATTTGAAGTGTGCAAGCAAATTCGAGCTGCAAAAGATATACCAATCATTTTAGTTTCGGCTAAAAAAGAAGAAATCGATAAAATTAGAGGGCTCGGGCTAGGTGCAGATGACTATATTACCAAGCCATTCAGCCCTGGGGAGTTGGTTGCAAGAGTCAAAGCGMATTTAGCGAGATATGAAAGACTCTCTGATAAGCAGGAAAAGCGTATGATTCGTATTCATGGCTTAGCGATTGACACGCTCGCTAGAAGAGTATTTGTGAATGACAAAGAAGTGTTTTTTACAGCGAAGGAATTCGATTTGCTGAAGTTTATCGTTTCTCATCCAAATCAAGTATTAAGTAAAGAACATCTATTTGAAAAAATTTGGGGATTTGATTCTTCCGGAGACATTTCAACCGTAACAGTTCACATTCGAAAAC
>NZ_JBFULJ010000838.1:0-1663 GCF_056400385.1 Priestia sp. P5_B4 | reverse complement strand
ATACTAGAGACTCTGCCATGGAAAAACTCATTGCTTGTAAACTGCTGTCCAATGAGCTTAGAACCGATAACTTGGTGGTTGTTTGAATAGATTAAGCTGCCGTTTGCTTTACTTGGAATAGCTGTTTKAGCAATACCTGTCATCACAACAGGATAAATAAGACCACAAAGAATTATCATCATAATTGTTAAGCGAACAATAATGCTTCCCGTTCGTTCTGTTTGTATCATCGTTTCTTCTCCTCTACATTACAAATGAAAGTAGTAAGTCAATTGCTTTAATCCCAATGAATGGAACCAACACCCCGCCTAACCCGTAAATGAACAAATTTTTTCGCAATAGGGCGTTAGAACTCATCGGCTTATACGCAATTCCCTTCATGGCTAAGGGAATTAACAGCGGGATAATGACCGCATTAAAAATAAGCGCTGACAATACGGCAGATAGAGGTGAATTCAGCTTCATTACGTTAAGAGCCTCCATTTGCGGAATCGCCAAGGTAAACATCGCTGGAATAATGGCAAAATATTTCGCAATATCGTTTGCGATACTGAATGTAGTTAAGGCACCCCTTGTCATTAATAGCTGTTTTCCAATCGAAACGACTTCAATGATTTTTGTGGGATCGGAATCCAAGTCCACCATATTTGCTGCTTCTTTAGCAGCTGAGGTTCCGCTGTTCATTGCTAAGCCAACATCAGCTTGAGCAAGTGCAGGGGCATCGTTTGTCCCGTCACCTGTCATGGCAACTAGCTTTCCCTGCTGCTGTTCGTATTTAATCACTTGAATCTTGTCTTCTGGCTTGCATTCCGCAATAAATTCATCTACTCCCGCTTCTTTTGCAATGGTTGCTGCGGTTAGCGGATTATCTCCTGTACACATGACTGTTTTAATGCCCATTTTACGAAGTTCCTCAAAGCGTTCTTTCATTCCTGGTTTTACCGTGTCTTTTAAATAAATCAAGCCGTAAATTTTATCATCAGCGGCGACGGCAAGCGGCGTGCCACCAGCTCCTGCAATTTCGTTTGCTTTTTGCTGCAAATCAGAGGGAACCATCCCGCCATTTGACTCTACCCATGCCGTGACGGCGTCCACTGCCCCTTTTCGTACAGATACATTCTGTAAGTCAATGCCGCTCATTCGCGTTTCAGCTTTGAATTCAACAAACGTCCCTTCGGTTTTTTTAAGATCTTCTACTCCCATGCGGTTTTGAATAAAATCAACAACTGAGCGTCCTTCTGGTGTTTCGTCATAAAGAGAAGAAACAAACGCCCATTTGTAAAGTTCACGTTCGTCTGTGCCTTTTACAGTCGTTAATTGATGAGCCATTCGGTTTCCAAACGTAATGGTGCCGGTTTTATCTAAAATGATTGTGTTAATGTCACCAGCTGCTTCTACTGCTTTTCCTGACATAGCGATCACGTTAAACTGCGTAACTCGGTCCATCCCAGCAATTCCAATGGCCGATAATAATCCTCCAATTGTCGTAGGAATGAGGCAAACGAGCAGTGAAATTAAAATAGCCGTGTCCAGTTGAAAATGTAAGTAGTTTGTAAATACAGGAAGCGTCACAACAACTAGTAAGAAAATAATCGTCAAACTTGTTAAAACCGTATTTAGCGCAATTTCATTTGGCGTTTTTTGACGCTCTGCTCCTTCAACA
>NZ_JBFULJ010000837.1:0-1666 GCF_056400385.1 Priestia sp. P5_B4 | reverse complement strand
GAGCATGTGTAAACAAGGCCGCATTCTATATTAAAAATCCACCTGTCCTGCAAATAATGGGTAGCATTTTAATAATTACTTTAACATCTTATAATTTGATTTAAATAAATTGTCCGTAAACGTATAAGAAAGGGCAGCATTCTATTGAGGAAAGTGTCCTTAATGCAAGATAACATGTGTGAAAATTAATTGTAGCATGATGTTTCTTTGAAAAAGTTGAAACGATAAATACAAAAAGACTTGCTTAAGGTAAAAAGCAAGTTAAAAGAAAGATAATCACGTGGTAATTCCATTATAATCCACAAATAGTGAGCGTATATTAAAATATAGTTAAAATCAAATTAATCCATAAAAAAGATCAATTGGTCTTTTTTAATTGGTGGCAATTACATAACGTAAACACTAGCCACCTGAAAGGAGTTAGCTGAAAAATTCTATTACTTCGTTCATAAGAATTATATCTTAAAATAAAAAGCACCCGTGGAGGCGAGCGTTTTTATAAACTTAACGTGTAAAGGAGAAGCAATTCGTCAGCAAAGGGAGGAGGCTTAGTAGTTACAGGACATGCTCGTTTTGTTGTAGTTATATGTATTTAAAGTAATTCAACAAACAACCATTATCAAAATACTATTTAGTTAATTGATTATACACTTCTTCTAGTTCTGAAAAAGAGATATCTTTAGATGCATAACCTACAGCAGCATCTACAATTCCATCAAAACCTTCAGGTGAGATACTTTCTGCTTTAAGGTATCGCTCATACTGCTCTAGTTCCTCTTGCTGGTTTTCTAAATCCCTCTCTTTCCCTTCGTAATCAGGAGCTTTCATAGTTTCGATATTTTTCTTAACAACATCAACATACCGTCTTAATTCTTCCACGCTTATCATTCTCCTTACATTTTTGAAGTAATACATAGGTCAGAAATATGAAACACTGGGAAGGTAAAGGGACACTTTCCCTTTATACATATTGTGTTAACCCTCTAAAATTATACATACGAAAACTAAAGCACCCATAAAGGGTGCTTTTAGAAAACCTTCTTTATTGAGAAGGAGAGACCATTCACCCGCAAAGGGAAGGACGGATTGCTTATAATATACGTTATTTTCTTAAATTTATATGTCAAATAGAAGAGGCGATTGAGCAAAAACCTATTAAACAAACTAACAGTATGAAGAAGCGTGCTCTTTCACATAGAAATTGATATGAGATGATGCGAGGTTTTATATGAAATACTTTCTTGTATTAAGCTTTTTAATTTAGCTGCAATCCATCACTTCTAGAGAGTAGCTAGGGCAGGATTAGCTATTGGTTTGTTTTTGTAACATTAAATATTAAACAATGATAGGTTACTTTCATTCCTTTCTCATTACGATAATCATTTTCATATAGATTGATTAATTCACGAAAAAACGAAGGACGTTGACAGTAGCTTTCCTCGTTACTGTTACTTGCTCCAATTTTTTTTATTGATGTAAAAAATGCCTGAACCGTCGGAAAGTATTGAATCTCTAGTTTCTCCATTTTTGATAGTTTAAATGGATGCTCTCTCAATGGAACTAATGCTTGTTCACAAATTTGAGACAACTCTTCAAGAGAAAAAAACGATTGGCCAGGTGAACTGTTATTGAAAAGACCAAGCTTTTGTTTCGCATGGCTGTAGCA
>NZ_JBFULJ010000836.1:0-1670 GCF_056400385.1 Priestia sp. P5_B4 | reverse complement strand
CTCTATTACAATACCAAAAGAATGCATTCTTCTCTGCATTATCTTTCCCCTATTGAATACGAAAAAGCCTATTCATCATAGTAGCCTAACTTAGTGTCCAATAAATATTGACAAGTCCAACTAGATGCTTAGATAATATGTCTAACTTTTTGGGTTCAGTTCATTCTCAAGGGCTTCTTTAACCTAAAAAGAGATTAAATTATTTAAATACAACATCAAGCTTTCCAGATACATATCCATTTGTATAAGTGTCTTTTATGTCAACATAATACTTTCCTGTTTTCATAGAGGTAAATAAAGTTTTTCCATTCGTAAAAGTATGATAACTTGTAGTACCACCCGTACTTGCATTACGAAGCCGAACAGACAGATTACTGTAATTTGATAATTGTGTAGTTCCAGAAGCAGTTTTCAAATAAATAGGCGAAACAAGGTCTATTTCGATATTCGCTAACTTATTAGGGTTACCCACTTCTCCATCCCATTTTCCATCCTCCGTTTGAAACGAAAAGCGAGGGACACTTGCTTGTGCTGAAGACCCTCCAATTGTAGTAATTGCAAGTACGGCCATTATCACAATAATAAACAACGAATACATTTTTTTCATTATTTTCCCCTCCTAAATTGACTTACTGGTTCATAATAATTTTTATTAAAGAAACATTGAATAACAGTTTTTTTGAACMAATAAAACATAGAGAAATAAACAAGCTGTAGATTCTGTTTTCGTTTAAGCTTTAGAAACCAAGTTTACATGATTTAATGACGTAGCATTATCGAAAATAAATTCAAGGTCGTAAGCTCCGGCATGATACGTATATTTCGTTTGAACAAGATTCCCATTTTTTATTTCTTTCGTAAAATTAGGCTGTCCAAGCTGTTTTTTTAAGTTCACTTCTGTAATGGATCCTAAATTGGTTTGACGTTCTACATTTGTACCGAAATAGCGAATTTCTGAGATAACATGGTTTTTATCATATCCAAATGCATAGCCAGGATGCCCCATTTCAGCATGGTAGTAATCAAAGCTTCCTGTATCTCCTTCAGGAGGAAGACCGAAAAGGGAACGAACATCATTACGCGTGCTCACCCCAAATTTTAAGTCTTTTGTTAGCCGAGGCACTTCACCTTTAATTCCGGCATTATAAATTTCATTGATGTTTTTGACAGCAGTTTGATTGATTTCAGTCTGATTCGTAGCTGCATGAGCAGTCGTGTCTAAATGAGCTACATGAGTGGATCCAAATGTAGCAATTCCTGTAATGGCTGCAGTAGCTACTATTCTTGTAAATGTTTTTTTTCTCTTCATTATTTTCTCTCCTTTTATCCCGATTCTAAGGGTACTAATCTTAGCTAAGCGAGGTGATTAATGCCCTAATTCGGGTAGTTTAACAACAGTGTGCTCCAAAAATTAAAGGCCATGTTCCTATTCAATTACATATTTAAACTCTAGTTACAAATATAATAATATGTAGATGTTTCCAAATTGTTTCGTTTTTATATTTTTGTAAAATTAATTATTAAAAATTTTAGATGTGATGCTTATAAAAAACTGCTATTGCCCTATTGAGCATTGTTAAAGATATATGATTTAAAGAGAGTAAATTCATTAGGAATTAGAGTCTGCCTGAGAGCAAAGAGAATACATCTATAAACTATATGGGTGAGCT
>NZ_JBFULJ010000835.1:0-1675 GCF_056400385.1 Priestia sp. P5_B4 | reverse complement strand
ATACTAAATAACTTACCCATTCTATTCACCTTACTTTTCTTTTTGTCATATTGTCATACTATGTTCCAAAAAATCCTTAAATCAAATTATACGTCCCAAACATCTTTTTCGTAAAGAGAAATTTCCAATTTATTTTAAAAAAATCACAAATTATCGTTTTTTTCTCACAATGTTTTATTGGTTAATTCCGTTCCATCCCTCATCAAACCTGAGATTGAAATGACTTTCTTACACAAAGGTCGCGGAATAAAAAAAGTTAATTTCCAGTTTAAACTGTTTATTTATTCATTTTTCGTTCGACATCTCTTCTCTTATTTCCTGTTTATTCGCCGTGAATATGCAAATAATGATAAAAATTCGTGTTTTTACCCCTATTTAAGAAGGAATGACTTAAAATGTGTCGAATAGACTTAGGTAGGTATATGACATTATGTATGTTACACTAAATACAAGGCAAGGAAGGGAGAATCAGTCATGAAAATCAATGTTTTTCTAGACGACTATCGCAAATGCCCTGACGGTCATGTTTTAGCCGAAACGATTGATGAATGTATTGATCTGCTAAGATCATTCGATGTTGAACATTTATCACTCGATCACGATTTACTGAGTAAGACACGGAATGGATTAATGCTCGTGCATTTTATGGTAAAGCATCATTTATATGCCGATCGAATTACGATTCACTCCGCTAATCATTCAGGCAGCAAAGCAATGTACAACTGCTTTAAGGATGCTCAAAAAGAGCATAAAATGCCAAACAACATTAAAATTCTAAGATGCCCTCTGCCTCTTCGATGATACCTGCACCCTCACACATTCATTTCAACAGAATCTGTCCGATTCAATTCTCACAGACATCCTGTTTCTATAAAATGAAGAACGATACTGCTTGTTCGATACGTATAGATGTGAATACGCTTTAAGCAGTTTATATTATATAGAAGAAACCGCTCTAAAATACCGTGATGATAGCTTTAAAAAGCAGACTACATGGTACAAAGAGCGGTTTTTTGTTATTTAGACAGTTTAGCAGAATTCAAGTCATTTGAGAGAGCAGCCGGCTGTTTTGCGTTTTCTTTCAGCTGCCTAGCGTTCACGAACCAGTAAATGCTTCCTACAAACAGTCCTCCCCCTATGATGTTTCCGAGTGTAACGGGAATTAAATTATGAAATAGTCCAGCAGCCGAAATCGCATCAGGATGCGGAAGCAATAAAGCTAGACCAAGAAACGTCATATTTGCCACGCTGTGCTCGTATCCTGAAGCAACAAATGCAAACAGCATCCAAAAAATAAGCATGATCTTTGCCGCATCGCTTTTAGTGCGCGCAGCCGTCCAAATTGCCAGGCAAACAAGCCAGTTGCAAAGGATGCCGCGAAAAAATAATTCACTGACCGGCAAATTCATTTTTTTAGCTGCCAGCGTCATAAGTAAATGGTTCGGTTCAATTCCTTTAAACAAACCGGTTCCGGTAATTAACAAACAAAGCCCAAACGCACCTATCGCATTTCCGATAAAACACCACGTCCAGTTTTTGAACGTATCTTTCCATGTCGTGACTCCCGATAGCGTACTGACTGTATAAACCATATGATTCCCCGTAAACAATTCAGCTCCTGCAAATACGACAAGCAGGAGAGCAACAGCAAAAGATAACCCCATCACAAGAGAAA
>NZ_JBFULJ010000834.1:0-1681 GCF_056400385.1 Priestia sp. P5_B4 | reverse complement strand
CCCTCCGCCTACAACTACAACATCTACATCCATGTCATTATCTAAAGCGGGAAACTCCGGCAAATCAATAAAATCTCTCCAGTATGGTTCAGGCGTCTGCGGAAGCTGTTCTCCCTTGTGTTCATTATGAGTCACATTACGACCTCCATTCAATATTTTGATAGTAGTGTTATCGGGATTTCCATTTATTTGAAGTTCATACTTATATGAGGAATACAGCCTTCGATATGTGGACTTGTATTATTTTATAATCTTAATTCAAAAAGTCTTTAATATAGATAAAAAAAGAGAGAGTCTATTTGAATTAGACTTTCTCTTTTTTATAGAAAATATATATCTACGAATATTGATTTTAACCTTTYGCTAAMTCTAACGCTTTATCTGCYTTTTTTAAATCGTGATTTACTTGYTCTTCWACATCATAGGCRTGATACATTTCATTATCAATCATATATTGAGCAATCTTTTCATGAAGTTCGATGGCTTCATCYAATTGTTTTTTTAATACTTTCCGAACTTCTGGAGTTGCTGTTTCCGTGAGAGCTACGGCATATGTTCGTACACCGTTTTTCGCTGATAACAACAAATCAGTTGCAATAGCAAGATCATCTAATGTTTTGTTAAGCGTACTTTTAGCAGCCATTCCTAAATCCCTCCTGTTTATTGAGCTTTCTTTAAGATTTTTTTTAATTCATTAATTGCTTCAGTAGACGTTTGGACGTCTTCTTCCAGAATCTTTTTTAATTTTTCATCCTCTACCAATTCCAGCATTGCTGTGCCTTTTGTTACACATGACGTTTTAAGCGTTAAGATTTCATGAACTTCTAGCGTCTCGTGCATAGCTAATTTTTTTGACATATCTCAATTCCTCCTTAGAATTTTCTGGCTTGTGAACTATATTCCCAGCTTGTTTCCATTTAAACAGTAATTATCTAATTTTTTTAATGTTTCAGAAAAATATGCCCAGGTATTACAACTAGCATAAATGAGTCTATTTATATAAACCATTTTCTATATCAAAAGGAAAAAGAAAGAGATATTAAAAATCAAGAGAGTCCTCTGACATTAAATAATAACGAAACGTTAAATAAATAGTTACCAATTACATATCCAAGATGCTTCATAAACAAGTAGAAGTTTTTCATACAAGTAAACCGGGAAACGGAACGTTAGATAACAATAAAGGAGAACATGTTATGCAGGAAATGACAGAAAAGCTACATGACTTTTTACTAGAACATATTGATGAAATGTCTCAAGAATGGCTAGACTCACGGGAAGTGGAAAAGGATTCAATCTACACAGCTGATGCCTCTTCCCAAACAACCGAATATCTTCGAGTACAAAATCAATATTTCACTTGTAAAATTGTAAAAGTTCTTATAGGAGAGTCATTAGATACTCTTAGTGACTGGGCACAGGAAGTTGCCTCAAAAAGGGCTCAAAGAGGCGATTCTCTTTATCATAGTATTCATCATTTTAAAAAGTTTCGTTTAATCTTTTTTAAACAGATTGAATCTTTTTTTCACCTTCATTCATCTAGCATTACATGTGAAGAGCTTTTTTTATGGAATAAAGTAGTAAATGAAGCGTTTGATCGGATGATAGAACTTTTTACGCTTTATTACGGACAAGTTTCAGAAGCGCAGTCTCAAGCTCAAAAAATGTTGATTTCTGAGCT
>NZ_JBFULJ010000833.1:0-1682 GCF_056400385.1 Priestia sp. P5_B4 | reverse complement strand
GGAGTGATTGTCCTTATGCCAATGTGGCTACAAAAACAAATGAGGCGCGCTTATTCTGAAAAAGACCGTGCACAAATAAAATTGCTCAATCAATGTTGGTTTTTTTATCAAAAAAATAACTCCGCTTCTTAATCACTTCTTTTTAAAAATAAAATTGCCTTTTCAGAAAATCTGAAAAGGCAATTTTATTATTGATGGGGCGGAATCATCGTCAATGCGACTCTTCCTTTTTTCATATCTACGTCTTCTACCCACACATTCACCAAATCTCCTACTGAAACGACATCGAGGGGGTGCTTAACGTACCGATTCGTTAATTTAGAAATATGGACTAGACCGTCTTGCTTAACTCCTATATCGATGAACGCTCCGAAGTCTACGACGTTTCGCACAGTACCTTCAAGCTGAATACCTTTGGCAAGATCCTCTAGCTTCAAAATATCCTGACGGAGCAAAGGTTTTGGCAGTTCATCACGAGGATCTCTTTCCGGTCTTACGAGCGCTTCTATAATGTCTTTTAAAGTAAGCTCCCCTATACTTAGTTCTTCTGATATTTCGGGTAAAGAAATATGTTTTAATGCTTCTTTTACTTTCTCCGTTCCAAGCTCAGTCTCTTTCACTTCAGCTTTCTTTAAAAGCTTTTTAACGTCTCCATATGTTTCAGGATGGATACCCGTTCTGTCTAAAGGTTCTTCACCTTCTATAATACGTAAAAACCCAATACACTGCTCATACGTTTTAGCACCTAGACGCGGAATTTTCTTCAGCTGTTTTCGGTTAGAGAATTTTCCGTTTTCATCCCGATATTTTACAATGTTTTGAGCAACTGTCTTATTTAGACCAGCAACGTATTGTAGAAGCGAAGCAGAAGCCGTGTTTGCATTTACTCCTACCTGATTTACTACTGTCTCTACAATAAAAGTCAGTGAATCATTTAATTGCTTTTGAGACACATCATGCTGATACTGCCCTACTCCTACCGACTTAGGATCGATTTTCACAAGTTCAGCCAGCGGATCTTGCAGCCTTCTGGCAATCGATACAGCGCTTCGCTCTTCTACTTGAAAATCAGGAAATTCCTCTCTAGCAACATCAGAAGCCGAATATACGCTTGCTCCCGCTTCATTCACAATCAAATAATAAACTGGGTTTTCAATTTCTTTAAGAACATCCGCTACAAATTGCTCCGTTTCGCGAGATGCCGTTCCGTTTCCAATGGCTACTACTTCAATAGGGTATTCAGCGAACATTTTCTTTAATTTATTTTGCGCTTCAGCTGCTTTTCTCACAGGAGGATGTGGATAAATAACATCAATTTTTAATACCTTGCCTGTTTCATCTACTACAGCTAATTTGCAGCCTGTTCGAAAAGCTGGATCTACTCCTAATACCACTTTCCCTTTCAATGGAGGTTGGAGAAGAAGTTTCCGTAAGTTTTCAGAAAAGATGTGAATGGCTCTTTCTTCGGCTTTTTCTGATAGCTCTTTACGGATTTCGCGTTCAATAGATGGTTCTATTAAGCGTTTATAAGCATCTTCTATAGCTGAGATGATATAACTTTCAGCTGAAGAATCCCTTTTTTTGATTACTTGTTTATGTAAATATGAAAGAATACGATCTGTAGGCGCATCAATACTCACTTTTAAAATACCGTCTTTTTCTCCTCTATTCATGGCTAAGAT
>NZ_JBFULJ010000832.1:0-1691 GCF_056400385.1 Priestia sp. P5_B4 | reverse complement strand
AAGCAGCAAAGCGCCTGCATATGGCTCAGCCTCCTTTAAGCAGGCAGCTAAAACAGCTCGAAAATGAGCTAGGCCTTTTGCTTTTTGAACGAAATAATAACAAGCGCTTATTGTTAACGGTAGAAGGAGAGCTTTTTTTAAAACGAGCGAAAGAAATTGTGCAAAGGGTCGAAAAATCAGTATTGGAAGTACAGGAATGTAAAAACGCAACAAATGAAAAGCTTGAAATCGGATGTACGATCTACTGTGCATCAACGGTTCTCGATAAGCTAACTCTTATTCAAAAACAGTATCCAAACGGCACATTTAACATCTATGAAAACGAACCAGCTCACTTAAACGAATTATTAACGGAAGGAAAAATCGATGTAGCAGTCACTACTACCGACTTACCTTATAAACATGTCAAAACAAAAACACTTGCACCAGATGTTTTTGTTGTAGCCATTCCCAAAGAAAGTGGTTATGCAACAGAAAAGATTTCAGTCGCTGAAATTGCTTCTCTCCCTCTTATTCTTCTTCGATCAAATCGGGAAATAAGCATATACAATCGCATTATAAAAGAATTTGAAAAGACGGATATAACACCTAATATTTTATGCGAATGCCATGACTCAGCGATGCTTCTTAATTTAGTATGTCGTGGCCTTGGTGCTGCCATTGTTCCTTATTCAATGCTTTCCTCTTTTTCACTAGAACATATTAAAATTTTAAACATAGAAGATAATCCATTTGTGATTGAGCCTTTAGTTACGTGGCGTACCGACAGTTATCTTCCCAAAATCGCTCAAGAATTTTTAAAGCTTTTTTAAATATAGATGCACAAAAAAGGCTTTGCTAAAATAGCAAAGCCTTTTTTGTTCTATATCGATATATGTGATTACATTAACCAAGAAATTAACAGCGGTAATGTAACAAGTGACATAATGGCACTAAGTACGAATGCTGAAGCTGTTTCACCAGCTAAGCTGTCAAAGCGAACTGAAATCATCGCTGCTACAGCTGAACCTGGGAACGCTACTAATAATACTAATTTTACGATGTCAGCTGATGATAGACCCATTGCTGTTGCAATTCCTAACATTACAAGCGGCTGAATAGCCACTTTTAAAATCGCAATACCAAATGCCGCTGGGCTAAATTGAATTTTACGGATACCAATTGTTACCCCAACTGCGAATAGAGCCGCACCAGATGTAATTGAACCGATTTGATCTAAGCTGCTTGATAGTAAATCCGGAGCTTGGAAGCCACATAATACTAATATTACTGCGATTAAAGGAACACAGGCTAACGGCTCAGAAAGACCGTGTAAAATTGATTTAATCGTTACTTTAAATAAGCTTTCTTCTGAATCGCCTTCACTTCTTTCACGCTGTCCAACCGTACCAATAATAGTTGCTAAAGGATCAAGCATCGCATTTACTACGATACCAGTAATGGCGATTGGAATTGCTACTACATCTGCGCCAAACAAGCTACCTAATACTGGAATACCCATAAACGCAAACGTTGGCTGCGTAGAGTTTAAAGAGAACATAGACGCGCCTGTTAGTGAGTATTTGAATACATATTTTGCAACAAGTAAGAAAAGAACATAAAATCCAATAATACCAAGAACTAATGCTAGTAAAAACGGCCATTTTTCAATAAGCGTTTGTTTTGATGTTGTTGTAATACCAACGAATAGA
>NZ_JBFULJ010000831.1:0-1692 GCF_056400385.1 Priestia sp. P5_B4 | reverse complement strand
CTTTTTAACGTACTTAATACCCACGTTTGAGGAAGAAAGTCGGCTATTTTCTGCATCACATCCGGCATAAATTCAGGCGGGAAAAAGCAGCCGGACAGTAAACAAGTTGGCGTGATGATAAGCGTCTGAAGACCATTCGCTGCTTTTGAACTTTCTGTAAAAGCGATAATTACAAGAGACAAGCCGATGGCTACTAGACCAAACAAAACTAAAATGAAAAACAGCTGCCATACGGGAATGTTCATATCTACGTGAAAAAGAGTCGTAATACAAACAAGTGTAATCATTACTTGCAGAGTTAATAAAATCATATTTGTAATAACATTGGATATCACGTATTGCCTTGCGCTAACTGGCGAAGCTAACAGTCTAAAATACGTTCGCTGCTCTTTTTCTTTTGTAATAAGACCCGATAAATTCACCGCAGAAAAAAGCATAAACATAATTAAATACCCAATTGTCTGCTTGACAATGTTTTGATCGGTTCCTTTGTCTTCAAGGGCATGCGTAGAGACGTGGAATGGCGCTTTTTGATAACTCTCATACATTTGTTTAAACGCTGCATCGTCGCCTTCAGCAGCTTGATTCAGCGCAGAAATATTATCAATATATTGATACAAATAAGACTTAATAAAGCTCGTTACTTCTGCTCCTTTTATTGAAGTGATTATAATATGATCTGGTTTGTTCGCTTTGACGCCGTCAGAAAACCCTTTTTCAAAGGTAATAACCGCATCAACTTTCTTTGACGTAATCTCATGATCCACTTCTTTATCAGTGAGCATTTTAACATTTGTTTTATGCAGCCCTTTTAAAAACTGAACGGTATCTTTTGTAATATCCGTTGAGTCGTGATTGACAACTCCGATATTCACCGAAGTCCCTCCTGCATTTCCATAAATAAGAACGGACATTAAAACCCCTGCAATAGGCAAACCAATAACAAGCACAAGCGTCCTTTTGTTTCTAAGCAGCATATTTCTTAGCATATTTGTGACAAGCCACATGATATTTTTCATGTTATAACCCCTCTCTTTTTCTCAAAAGCACAATTGCTATGCCCAGGAATAAAATAGAGAAGCCTACGTTCAACCCGATAACTGAAAGAGAAGCGCCGATATCATTTGTATAAATCAATTTAATAAGTCCATTATTCATCCAGGTTAAAGGTGATACATTGACGAATCCCTCTCCAGATCCATTTTGAAAATAGGTTCCTCCCACAATACACGACACTTGAATAACAACCATAATAATTGCTCTTGACGCCGCTTCCGTCTTCGTAAGGTAGCTAACTCCTAATCCAAAGCTAATGGCAAAAAGAATCTGTGATACTAACATCAGCAGTACGAGGAGTAAATGATTTCCCCAGTTGGCATCAAAAAAATATTTAGTCGACATAATGACGACTAACACACAAATGGTGTGAACCAAAACAGTACCTAAAATTTTTCCGACAAAAATTTCAGCGGTTTTAACCGGAGCGGCTACTAATCGACTAACTGTATTTCGCATACGCTCTCCTCTAATTAAATAACTCGCTGAGATAGATCCGTATAAAACAATCATAGTTGTCATTGAAATGGCGTAGTAGTCTATTGAATTTGGCTGTTTTTGAGAATGAAGAGATGTTTCTTGAATATAGTCATGCTTAGACGCACGGAGCAGATTATCCATTTGCTGAGGGTTTAC
>NZ_JBFULJ010000830.1:0-1694 GCF_056400385.1 Priestia sp. P5_B4 | reverse complement strand
CCAGAGCCACCGTGTGATTGCTTGATAGTAACGTCTTGCCCTGTTTTATCTTTCCAATAAGATGCAAAGCTCTTATTGAACTCCTGATAAAGCTCACGTGTAGGATCATATGAAACGTTTAAAAGCTCTACTGGTTTTTYTGAATCGTTTTTACTCGCAGAACTATCTTTCCCTGCTGTTTCAGTAGATTTCCCATTGCCGCAACCTGCTAGCACGACGAGCAGTGCTGTTAGCACCATTAAAAACTGAACTGCTTTTTTCTTCATGTTTTACTCCCCTTTTTATAAAAAAATACAAAAAGGCCGCTATCTCTTTGAAAAGAGAAGCAGCCTTCAGTTAGTCTGATCAGCGTATATGCTCTTAAATTATTCTTATTAAATTTATTCGTAAGAATAAAAAGAAGATACTTTCTGAAAAGACAATTTATTCTTGTTTTTATAATAAACACACTTTACCTATTAGTCAACTGGGTTTTTAATCTTTTTTGCACTTATTTTAGTTCTTTTTACGTGCTTTCCTTACTTACTGCGTGCCTGATACTCTTTTTCTAAGTCAGAGAGTGTAAGTTCAAAAAGATGATGGTTTTCTTTTTTGTAAATCCCTTTTTTCAGTAACTTTTCAATGAGGTATTGTTTTCTTTGCCGCACCGCTGCTCGTAATAAATTTTCCATCTTTTCTCCTCCTATTATATTAATTTAAGAATAAAAAAAAGACTCCTAACACAGGTCAGAAGCCTTCGGTAATCCGGTCAGCACAGGAATGAAACTGTCAGATTTTCATAATTTCAAAAAGTACAAAGCTGCTGCTTTAGCAGCTTTATACTTCTCATCGTCATACTCATACAACCTATAACTCAATTTTAATTCAAAAAATTCTAAATCTTTAACCGGAAAGAAAGTCAATTTTTCTTCGAATACGCACGTTTTCTATATTTAGTACGGTACTTGCTTGCCCCGCCGCCAAGCATTCGCTAGCTAGGCTGGCTCTTCAGTTTCTCTAAATACGTATTTAAATAGGCTTATTTGTGGCTTGCTACTTTGCTTTTAGCTAAAAAGCGGTTTTTTTCCGTGCTGTCCACTTGAGTAATTTGTCCGTCGTGAAGGGTAATTAGTACAGATCCATAGTTGATTTCAGTTAGTAATTTAACAATATAATCTAATTTTTCTTGTGTAATTGAAGCCATTTTATCATTCTCCTATTCATAGATAAATTTATATTTTAGTTGCAGTTGAATAAACAAAGCGAACAACATCTATAAGTACTTGTATAATGTGCAGAAGATAAATACATGGTAATCCTCCCCATATGTTCAGTTGAAGATTGAGATTTTAATGACCACAACCAATGTACAGAAAAGGCCCACACTAGTAGCGAACAAGTATGAGCCTTCGGTTGACCGATCAGCTTCTTTAGCATCCCAATTTTTTCAAAAGATTTATACTATCTATATTATTTACACTTTACCTATATGTCAAGTAGGGATTAAAAAAATAAATAGATATTATTAATTTTTTTTATATCTTTGACCTAATAAAAAAGACTCATCTGCATGAACTTACACAGACGAGTCTTTTTTAGCCCTAATTTTTTGGATAGGCAAGGTTACCGTAAAAATGCTTCCTTGTTCTTTTTTGCTTTCAACACGTATTGTGCCCTCATGCAACCGAACAATTTTTTTTGTAATGGCTAGACCG
>NZ_JBFULJ010000829.1:0-1694 GCF_056400385.1 Priestia sp. P5_B4 | reverse complement strand
TTTGCTGCCTTTGACAATCGAGAATATCTTGCATATTATTGACAAGCTCTCTTCAGAGAAAACAATTGTGATTTCAGATGTGGGAGCTCATAAAGTATCTATAGCCCGAACTTATCAACCTAAAAATCCTAACAGGCTCATTATATCAAATGGTCTAGCTTCCATGGGTATTGCTTTACCAGGCTCAATTGGAGCTAAGCTAGCCTGCCCTAATGATCCAGCTATTTGTATTACTGGAGATGGAGGAGTTTTAATGAATTTTGCTGAAATAGAGACGGCAAAACGCTTAGGGCTTTCATTCAGCATTATTKTTTTAAACGACTCTACATTAAAAATAGAGCAGGAAATGATGAACAAAAAGTTTGGTAAGAGCTATGGAGTAACTTTTACAAACCCAGATTTTGTTCAACTGGCAAAAAGCTTTGGAATTAAAGGGGAACAGGCAAATAGTTTAGTTGAATTTGAAAATATAATGAAAAGAGCCTTACAAAGTTTAGATGAGATTGTCCTAATTGACGTTCTTCTAAAAAACTGATTGCGATTTCTCCATTATTTTAACGAGTTATCTTTGTTAAGGGATTAATTTGTAGATTCACTAGGAAATAAATGTTTTTAATTTTTTGAAATAAGCTAAGCTGAGTTCAACCCAAATCCAACTATAAAGGAAAGTAAATACAAAAATTAAACCAGTAGTAGAAAGAGAAAAATTTTTAGAAATCACGGGACCTAGTACTGGGAATTTGAAACCGTACAATAGGGTAATAATCCCAATAGTTAATAGAGTGGCCCCACTTACAACAATGTATAATCTCTTTTTAAAAAAGTAAAAAGCAGCTCCTATGCCCATTCCCAATATTCCTGTTGTAAAAGGAAAAATAATAAGTTCACTTGGCTGGATAATCAGAAGAAGCAGGTTTGTTAGTATATAGGTAATAAATCCTAGAGGGAGCGAAAGTGTAAAACAAAAAAGAATGGGTGCAGTAGAGAATGGACTAATAAAAACTCCTATTCCTGGTAAGAAACCTCCTGCTGATTGAAAAAGGGCTGCTAAGCTGGCGAAAAGAGCGCCTGATACAAGCTGCTTAGTTTTAGATAGTCTATTAAAAAAAAGCTCCGCAGAGTTTACTTCATTTGAAAGAGACTTTAAAAAGTACATGAATTTCACCTCGGTTAACTGTTTTTACATTATAAGGGGTTAAAGAGAGATTTAGATCATTGCCTGATATATCAACTCTTACATGTAATATATGAAGAAATTAAGAGGGAGGACTAATAAGTCGCATTTACTTTTAAAGGAATAGGGCATATCCGTTAAGATAAATTTCTTTATCTTTCTAAAGGTATGTACTGTAGCCCATAAAATGAACCTTTTATGGGCTTTATTGATTAAAGGCTTTTTTATTTTCTAGAAAGTTCATTTGTTTATTCCTATAAAATAGCTGGTAAAAAAATTAAGCTATAACTTTTAGGAGAAAATCAATACCCAGTCGAATTTTATAAATATAAGTCATGGAACAATTTCAAAAACAGTACCTTGATTAAAGTCAGACACTTTCATAGAGCCATAAACTCCTAAATAAAGCCTGGTTTGATCCAGATTCGTTCCCAAACTAACGTAGTAAGCTGATTGAGAACCAAAATTATAATCAATTTCCACCACACTAAAATCATTTAGCTTACAATCTGTACCTGCC
>NZ_JBFULJ010000828.1:0-1695 GCF_056400385.1 Priestia sp. P5_B4 | reverse complement strand
TTTTTCACGCATATCAAAGGCAACATAGCGATCGTATTCTCGTAGTGGTCCTGTGGCTGATCCGGTTAACGTAATTTTATGTGGCATAATGTTCTCCTCCTGCGTAGATACAAATTTATTTATTATTTAGAACAGTGTTCTAAATAAACATATCCTAATAATAATTTAGCTTCTAAGGGATTTCTCACTTTTTACATTTTCTCCTATCGTACATATAAACAAAGACTATGTGCATACTTGTAGCTCAATGGCAGAGCAGCCAGTCGTATTACACTATACAACTTTGGTGTCTTGCAGGTTCAAATCCTGCCAAGTCCTCTCTTAAAACACTGAATACGTTAGAAATAGTGAAAGTCCTTGCTGTACTTTAGCTATTTTTAAAAATTAAGAAGCTGGTTCCTTTAATTTAGCATATTGGTGCAATAAATCTTGCTCCTCAGGTGTTAATGCTTGTCCTAAATCTTGTTTCAGTTCCACCATTTCTAATGAACTGTACGTAGAGCAGTGTTCTTGCAGCAAGCATTCCTCTTCTGGTGTAAGTTTTTGCCCTAGGTCTTGCTTTAGATGGATCACTTCAAGCTGTTGTTCCAGTGTCACTTCTGTTTCTTGTGTACCCATTTCTTGATCCTGCTCACCCTTTAACCAATCAGGAACGATTTCTTTACGGATAATATGTTTTGGTATAAACAATTTTGTTGATGACTCTTCTTTATGTATAACTTCCTCATAAGTTGGATATACTGATGAATAATCCTGGTTTTTAGGATCAACCAACTGATAGAATTGGTTTTTCGCAATTTTATAGAGTAATTGGCACATATTATCTAAGGACAAAGACTTGCCTTTATGATTAGCTTCATGTACATATTTGTCTAATCCAATAATAGATGTATACGCAATTTCATGTACTTGCCCTTTAGTAATATCAATCTCTGTATCTCGTTTGACCGTTTTTGCAGCATTTTGAATGCGAGCATAAAAGTCTTTTAATTGATGACCATACTTACCTGCGTAGACTTGATTGACTTTCTTAGGAACGCCTTTGATATAAGTAAATGACTGTAAAGCAGACATTAAATGATTATTTATATGATTTACAGGTAAATCAAGGTTAATAAAGGCACCAGGTGATTTGTCGGCCTTTACGCTTGTTGTATCAACGTTTTCAGCACTTTCAGGATACATCACAGGAAGCGTCACGGGAGTTGTCATTTCTTCTTGTTGGACCGTTTGTATACCTGTTGTATCATGGGCAAAAAAGATTTCTTCACAAATGTGATTAAAGTTCTTATGGCTTTTAAGAATAAATACATAGCTATCAGGATGAGTACCTGTTGCATCCTCCTTAATGTAACGTGCTACAAGAACAAACGGTGTCGCTTTTAACGAACGTACAAAACGAGAAACCGTACTTTTAGAAACTTCAAATTTCTTCATGAGCGTTTCAGAACGAATGGCTTGGATGCCTGTAGCCACTAGGTTATAGATGACATGATCGAGCATTTCCATTCTTTTTTTAGGAAATTCTTTATGTATGGCTGATTGGTTCTGTTTATAATGGGTACGAATAATTTCTAAAAACTCTTCTTTCTTTTTCCGAAGTGTGGATTTGTTCTTCCATAACCACTTAAACCGTCCGTTGAAGGTGTCTACATCTCTTAAATAGCAGGTTAATATTTTTGTCATTTGTTCATC
>NZ_JBFULJ010000827.1:0-1695 GCF_056400385.1 Priestia sp. P5_B4 | reverse complement strand
TAGCACTTCCAGGTACTTCTAAAAGGAAATAGCCAAGGAAGAAAATCCCTGCCCCTAATCCAAAAACAGCATTAGAAAAACCTAAATCTTCATTCATTTGTAAT
Source organism: Priestia sp. P5_B4 (assembly GCF_056400385.1). Classification (NCBI taxonomy): domain Bacteria; kingdom Bacillati; phylum Bacillota; class Bacilli; order Caryophanales; family Bacillaceae; genus Priestia; species Priestia sp. P5_B4. The sequence goes on along the minus strand of NZ_JBFULJ010000827.1, from coordinate 1,591 downwards.
GCAGCAAACCCGATATTCACTCGATCAAGTATCGATATGGTAAAACATAAAAATAGAAATGGAATGAGCCTTAACGTTACTTTTTTAGTAGTTGAACGTTCTAAGTTAATTGGATCCAAAATAATTCCTCCCTGGGGTACCATCCTTCTATTCTTCATACTCTTCGGTCTTTGACCTGAGTGTTTGCTCTAGGCTAATTGACAGAAAGAATTAAAAGTTTACATAAAAGATGATTGATCTATTTCTAAGTCTCAGTAAATCTAGTCCCTACTTCTGTAATCCCTTTCATATGGACATATAAAAAATGAAAAAGCGAAGTATCCCCTTTATTATTCATCATTTAAAAAAGTAAGAACTATTAGAAAATATTATATACAAGAACCTTACTAACGATATGAAAACACTATAAATCTACTTTCTAATTTCTATCCTAATAATCCAAAACATTTGTAATGCACGATAACGATAAAAAACGCTTACATTTTTGAACCTTTCTGCTAATCTCTTCAAAAAATATCGAGCTGTAAAGAATAATGAATTTTAAGATTTACATTACCTCCGTTTTATAGATTCGCTACTTGTATACTAAGTTACCTTATATAAATAGTGTACTTACATACCTATCAATTGTCAATATAATTATTATATTAAATATTTTCTGATTTTTATTAAAAACGAAAAGAAATATACAGTTTGTGTGGAAAGAAAACACTGAATCTTACTCATTTTATGCTGTCTTTTCAACAGCAAAAAGACAGCTACACTTTAGCTGCCTTTTACCTCTATATTTGGTATTATTCTAATAAAAAATTAGTTGGAATTAAGCTTTCCAATAACGATCATATAAATTTTGCATGTGAAAACTCATAATTCTCACAGCTTCTTCTTCATTATGCTGTTCAATTGCATTAATAAGTAATTTATGCTCATTAAAATTAACTTCTCGGTAGTCAGGTCTCGTGACGGTTCGATCTCTTATAAACTTCCACATTTCCTGCTGTTTCATCGCATTGCTAATAGCTGCCATAATACTAATAAATAAATCATTATGAGAAGCTTTTGCTATACCATTATGTAGGGCTTCGTCTGTTTCTGGTACATACACGCCTGCGTTCGTTTCTTCCTCCATCTTATCAATTGTTGCACGCAGGTCCTTAATGTCTTCTTCTGTAGCTCTCAAAGCTGCAAAACGTACAATAAGAGGCTCTATGTTCATTCTTGCTTCCACAATGTCTTCAGGGGAGGTAGAGTCCGTTAAAAGTGTGGATTGAGAATTTTCAGCTTCTGTTTGAAACTCTTTAACATATACACCCTCTCCTTGACGAGAATAGATAAAACCGTTCAATTCTAATGCACTAAGGGCTTGTCTAACAGGCACTCGACTTACACCAAATTGTTCACACAGCTCCCTTTCAGCAGGGAGTTTATCTCCTACTTGGAACGCTCCAGATTGAATTTCAGAAAGAATTTGATTATAAATTTGAATATATAATTTATTATTGGAAACTGGATTAAAACTAATGGAAATCACTTCTCTCTATAATTATTAGCTCATTTTATTCATAATTAAGTAGACATAATTATTATATAC
>NZ_JBFULJ010000826.1:0-1701 GCF_056400385.1 Priestia sp. P5_B4 | reverse complement strand
CACATAATGAGAAGCTTGCAGAGCGTTATTCTACTAAATGATATAGATTTGATAAAAGAAGGGAAAGTGAAGTCGTTTTATGAAAAWTCATGATTTCATTTATGGATCTTTTCACTTAGAACCAGTCCTAGCAGAATTAATACATACTGAGCCCCTTCAGAGGTTGAAAAAGATTCACCAAGGTGGCGCAAGTTATTTAGTGAATCCAAAGTGGAATATAACACGATTTGAACATTCTGTAGGTGTCATGCTATTGATTAGAAAATTAGGTGGTTCTATAGAAGAACAAATAGCTGGCTTATTACATGACGTTTCTCATACAGCTTTTTCTCATGTAATAGATTTTGTTTTAGATAATCCAGAACAGGATTTTCACGATCAAATATTTGAAAAAATAATTCAATCATCAGAAATCCCTTCTGTTTTACAAAAGCATGGATTTAATATTTTGTCTATATTGCCTATTGAGAAATGGTCCTTATTAGAACAACCTCTTCCTTCGCTGTGTGCAGACCGCATCGATTATACGCTTCGTGATTTATCTACCTATAATATGATTTCTTTAGACGATGCTTGTAAATTTGTAGATGAATTAAAAGTGGTTGACAGTAAAATTTGTTTAAAAACAATTGAGGCAGCAGAATGGTTTGTTAAAGCTTATTATACAGAGGTAATTGACTTCTTTCTTCATCCATCAAATGTATATGGGTATGCCATACTAACGGATATATTAAAGATAGCAATGGCCAAGCAGATTATTCATTTTGATGACTTATTATCGGATGATGAAACAGTTTGGAGGAAGTTAATTGACAGTAAAGACCATGAAGTGCTACAAAAAATGAAAGAGATAAGCAAAAAGGTGATAAATGATGAGGGAGATTACGACATACACCAAAAGAAAAAGGTTCGGATTATCGATCCCTTTGTGTTGGTAGAGCACGGCCGAATAAAGAAAACAACAGAGCTCTCCACCAAAGTAAGAGAATTGAATGAGTATGCTCTAGAAAAATCCTTAAAAGGAACATTCGTTAGAGTTCTTAATGCTTAGTAAAGAGAAAAGCACCTTATTTAGTCAAATAAGGTGCTTTTCTTACATGTGTGGTTGATCATAGCTGTTTTTAATAGTTGATAAAAGTGAAATATACATGTACATATCTAAAATATATTATTAGGTGATAATTTGTCCAGTCAAAAGGTAAGCAAAATAAAAAGCAACCTCCGGTCGTCAGTAGAGGTTGCCTTTTGAACATCATCATTATGGAATTATATATTAACATTTTTTTCTAAAAAAAGCTATCTCTACGGGGATATTGCATATGTATAAAAGGTGAGCTTTTTATACATTGTTTCAGTCCTTCCTCCTACTACAAAGGCTGATAAATCAAGGATGTATAAAAAGCTGCATATGACACAAAAGAAAAGCTTAGGAGAACCCTTTGGGCAGAAGGGTTCTTTTTTGTCGTATGTACCGGAAAGAGACTTTATGTAAACTAGCAATGCATATCGTATACTGTTAGAACAAAACTCTTAAGACTGTATTTTTTCGTTTAGCTCTAACTTTTCGATTAATTCTTCAGTTGTTAAAACTGTAGCAAACTCATYGTCTAAAGTWGCTAATGACACATTATGTATTTGTTCAGCTGAATAATATGTATTATCTGCTCCTTTTATTGCAAATGCAGCTGTGGCATCTGATAC
>NZ_JBFULJ010000825.1:0-1704 GCF_056400385.1 Priestia sp. P5_B4 | reverse complement strand
AAATGGACAAGTAAAAGTCATATTTTGTCGAGTAGCTTTTTGAATTCGCTAATCCTTAACATTTCTATGTATTCCCCAGCGAATTCTGTGCAAACATTTACGTAAAAGGAAAGTTTAAGCGAAACGAACGTTTCGTTAAACTGTATTAATTATTTTGCAAAAATGATTAATACAACACTTACTACGCTACCTAGTTTACAATACACTAAAACAGTTCGTCAATGCATTTACATCAAGAAATTACGCTTTTTTAGTTTGTGAAATAAAACACATAAAAAAGACATGCTGTACTATTACACAGATGTAAACTGTATTATATGTTTTATAATAACCTTTTCTTTTTTTACGTCTGCACATCTCCTATCTTGCCACAAATAAACGATTTTTTAAAACAATAACCTTTTGTAATTTTTACTTGAATCATGTCGAAACTCTTTCTTTATTTCAGAAAACCTTCCTTTTCAGCCAAAAAAAAGACCTGTAAACTTCACAGGCCTTCTTATTTATCCTCGCTATTTTTCACCTTTAACTTCGTTTTGTTATAAAAATCCTCTTTGGCTTTGTTATAGTCAGCTGTTAATGTGTTAAACGCTTCTTTTTTCTTTTCAACTTCTTTATAAGTAGCATTGATCGAAGCGATTTGTGTTTCAAGATTCTCTAATTTCACATTGTCTTTTTCAAAGAGCGTATATAGCTGACGATCTAATTCAATGGAATGAAGATAGGCATCATGTAAGGACTGGTAAGCCTTATAACGCTTCTTCATTAACGAAGATAGTTCAAGCGCCTCTTCTTTTGCTTTGCCATCCTCTAGTTTTTGGATCTTCGGCTCTGTCACTTCAAATTGTTTTTGCGAAGCGCTGATGCTTTTTTCTTCTTTTTGTAATTTACTTTCACGCTCATCTAATAACTGCTGCGCTTTTTGTGCTTTATTTTTTATTTTCTTTTTATCTTTAATCCCTAGCTCAATAATTTGGTCGTATATCGCATTTTCTTGCTGTTCTAAATCAGCTAACGGTTTTTGCTGATCAGCAAATTGCTTTTCTTGTGCTACCACTTTTTCTAATCCATTATATACCTCAAGCTCAGGCGATGAGCCCTCTGCACATCCTGCTAGTGACATAGCAGCAATGCCGATAACTATATATCTTCCGACGCACTTCATATCTGGTAAATCCTCCCTTATCCATGGGTCATTATACAATTTTTGTAGGAAATTAGCAATTTATCTACACCCTTTTTCCACCTTTTAATATATTATACTAACCCAATCGTGAAAAAAAGGGAGTTTATTACTTTTTACCTTGGGATTGATAACTACGGGAGGTTACATTATGTTGGGTTATGGTGGATATGGCTGTGGCGGTTCTAATAAAGGTTTCGTGTTATTAATCGTACTGTTCATTTTATTAGTTATTATCGGCTGCAGCTGTGGCGGGTGGTAATTATACAATAAAAGCGGCTAACGGTCGCTTTTATTTTTTCTTATGCATGTTTTTCCATATGTTTGATACATATAATTAGTAGAAACATGTATGTGGTCAAGGTCGAGGTAATGACTTTTTTATACGGATTTGGTACACTTTATACCTATAAAATAGCCTAGGGAGATGTGAAAGTTGATTACAATGAACGATATTATTCAAGACGGACACCCAACGCTGCGAGAAGTAGCAAAAGAAGTACCGTTACCTGCTTCTGAAG
>NZ_JBFULJ010000824.1:0-1707 GCF_056400385.1 Priestia sp. P5_B4 | reverse complement strand
ATCAAAAATAATCCTACTTATTAAAAATCGGAATGACAGATTCTTTTACTAATTCAACAAAAGCTTTGACTATTGACGATTGATTTTTACTTTCCCATACAAGAGCCGTTACAGTATTAAATTTGTTATTCCTAATGTCCCGATATATAACTTCATTTTGTAATAATAATTGGATGGAAGCAGGAACGATAGCTACACCAATTCCTGCAGAAACTAAAGATATAACCGTAGACATTTCTGCTGTTTCTTGTACAATGTTTGGACTAAACCCTGCCTCATAACAGCTGTTAATCACCCCATCATAATGATGTTGGTTTGATTTTCTTCCAATTAAAATAAATGGATCATTGGCTAACTCAATAAGATCGATGGAGGATGTTTTGGAAGCTAAAGGGTGTTCTTTTGGTAAGGCTACAACCATAGATTCTCGTCTAATTATTTCAAAATTAAGTGTTTCATCTTCAATGGGTTCACTAATTATCCCRATTTGAATAGTTCCCTCTTGTAAGGCTTTTAATTGTTCTGCAGACGTTTGCTGTTTTAAAACTACATGAATAGAAGGATATTGTTTTCTGTACTGTTTTATGATGGTTGGAAGAACATCATAAGCTGATGAAGCTAAAAAACCAATAATGATTTCTCCAACCTCTCCTCGACTCACCATTCTAACTGTTTCGATTGACTCATCTAAATTTTTGAAAAGCTGATAAACCTTTTCTAGAAACACTTGTCCTTCATTGGTTAACTCCACATGTCTTTTCGTTCGATGGAAAAGTGATACCCCTAATTCTTCTTCTAACTTGCGAATTTGAAGGCTCAATGGCGGCTGTGCCATGTTTAAACGGGCTGCAGCTTTACCAAAATGTAATTCTTCAGCTACAGTTTTGAAGTATTTCAAATGACGTAATTCCATTGTAATCCCTCCCTTTCTATTTATTAATACTTTAAATGTATTAAATACTTACTATATATATATTAGACATATTTATTGGCGTCTTGTAAAGTAGAAACGAAGAATTCTTCATTCCACAGTTACATTATTTAGGGTCACTAATAAAGAATTAATAAGTTTTAACCACGCAGAAAGAAGGTTTTTAGGTTGTATTCATCAGCATCGAAATTATGGACGTGGCAGTTTTCCCTTATTATTTTAATAACTATCTCGTTCTACCTATGTCTACAAATGCTTACAGGGGGATTTTCAATTTTTGTTACAGAGTTTAGTCATAACCCAACTTTAGGAGGCGTGATGACGACGGCCTTTATGCTGGCCGCAATTATAACTCGTCCATTAACAGGAATTTTAATGCATAAAATAAATATCAAAAAGGGACTATGCGTTATGATCCTTTTTGTGCTTGTTTGTATTATGATTAGTTACGGTCAACAAGTTATTCCTTTATTAATATCAATACGAATTTTAGAAGGTATAGGCTTTGGAGTTACAACAACTCTATTAGCTACTCTTGCAACAAATTTGATTCCCGAAGAAAGAATGGGTGAAGGAATTGGCTATTTTGGAATGGCGACAAGTCTAGGAACAACCCTTGGTCCGATGATTGCTCTGTCAATCCTACATACATTCTCTTTTAAATTTCTTCTTTTTATAACAATGTTTCTAATAGTAGTCTCATTTATTTTCTCGTTGTTTATCAAAATCAAACAATCTTCTTCATTCACTGAATCACCTATCCACAAGGAATCACT
>NZ_JBFULJ010000823.1:0-1709 GCF_056400385.1 Priestia sp. P5_B4 | reverse complement strand
CTAATAGTAACCGAGTTTTTATTCTGCAAGGAGGCCTAGAATAATGAATCTAATCAATAAGAAAGTTACACACAAGCTTTTTGGGATAGGTAGTATAGTTAAATGTAATGATTCTAGTATTGAAATACATTTCGCATCGGAAAATAAAAAGTTTGTTTTCCCTGATGTATTTGGAAAGCATCTAAAACTGCATGATAAAAGTGTTGCTCATTCACTCGAAAAAATTATAGAAAAAAAGGAAATGGAACACAACGAGGAAGAACGGAAGAAGGAAGAGGAAAAAAAACTACAACGAAAAAACCAGGAACTTCGCTGGGGACTTGAAAAACTTATGAAAAATCATAAACTTCATTCTGAATCACAAATGGTTTTTTGGTGTGACATAGAAGAACAGAATAGTTCTTTTTTAGAGTGGAAGGTTTTTTCAGGTGTAATAAAAAGCGGTAATAACAAGGGGAAGCCAACCAAACCCATCCGTTTGCACCAAAATAGTGCTGTCTTGTTAACAGCAATAGATTCCAGTATGCCTGAAAAAGACAGACGTATCTTAGGCGTCTATATGGTGAATGAAGATTTTATCGGTAAGCTTTGTGAAGATGGATATATTCCTGCTCATTCAAAATACAGACTCCAGCTTACAGAACAGGAATCGGATCAGATGCCTTTCTGGAAATATTATGTAAATGAAAGAACATCCCAAAAAATGACATGGAATACAGGTAAATATCGTTATTTTGATAATTTATGGATGGCTCAAATTTTGCTTGATATAGCTGAGTTAAAAAGTGACCCAAAGGAAAGAGAGCTGGCACAACAATTTTTTGAACATTTTTGTAAAATGAATCTGATAACAGCTGAGGAGTTACCAAAGCCTAATGGCGCATTGATGCGTATGTAAACGTTAGCCCAAAGATAATAGGACTGACACATTTTTCTCACCCATCATTAATAGCGAACATTCCTTGGCTCTGTTCGCTATTAAAAAGGCAAGAACAGAACGTAGGAGAGAAGATGAAGGATAYAACGTGAAAATATTTAGTGATGGAAAAACAGTAACTATAAGAGTATCGAATGAATTAGTAACAATCTTAAAAATTCATTATGTAAAAAACATGAAAAGATACTCTTATACGGTTACTAAATATCCAAGTATTTTTTCTTTGAAGAAGAATTGATGAAACAAGAATAATAAGTAGATAATGAGGAGATACACCTATGCTTAAATTTAAAGTTATTTTCGAATTTATAAATGGCAGGACAAAGGAATTAAAATTCGAAGCCGCATCAAAGAAAGAAGTCATTAGTCATATAACAAAATATGAAAGATTCATTTCGAATGAAAAAGAGTTAGTGCACATCAATTTAAATAACGTGGTACAGTTTATGATTACAGAAGAAAAATAATAATAAAAACTAGGCATCTATTAATTGAGGTGCTTTTTATTTTAATAAATAGACTGATTTAAATTTAAATAACATTTCTGAGAGTAGTAATAAAATTGAGCGGTTAATTAAAGCTCTTCTTAGCTCTTCACTAGATAAAGAGAAAGTTATAGAACAATTAATTGAAATAGAGTTAGAACTTGACCATATTAATGGGCACTATAAAAGCTTAAAAAAAAGAATTAAAACAATTACTTAATGTTTAAGTAAAAAAAGTTACTTATAAACTATAAAATATGGAGAAAAATACATGAGCACTAACACTC
>NZ_JBFULJ010000822.1:0-1710 GCF_056400385.1 Priestia sp. P5_B4 | reverse complement strand
ATCCATTAGCAATCGTTCTAATCTTTTTGACTTTCCTTCATTCTTTATTTAAAGGATGTGCTGAGGTATACCAAGGCAGCCTATTCTTAACATTTGTTGTAAGCCTGATAGATGGATTAAATGATTTTGGTTTACACATCCCTGGTATTGACCAATATGGTAAAGAGGAAGATAGTAAGTAAATAATTGGTCAATACCAGGGATGTGTAAACCAAAATCATTTAATCCATCTATCAGGCTTACAACAAATGTTAAGAATAGGCTGCCTTGGTATACCTCAGCACATCCTTTAAATAAAGAATGAAGGAAAGTCAAAAAGATTAGAACGATTGCTAATGGATAGAGCACTGTTAAAACAGGTACTGAAAAAGAAATTAAATGATTCAATCCAACATTTGCGATGATTGCGCTAAACACGGATAAGCTAATCGCAATTTTCTTATAAGAAATAGAAGGTAATAATTTATGGAAATAAGAAGAGCATGAAGTAATAAGCCCTACGCTAGTTGTCAGACAAGCTACTGTGATCATTAAGCCTAATAGTAATCCTCCATATTCTCCAAAATAATAATCAGAAACTTTCGCTAACACCGTACCACCATTATCTAAATGCCCAAGCTTTTCTACACTTGAAGCGCCCATGTACGAAAGGGCAGAATAGATAGTTGCAAGAATAATAGCAGCAATTCCTGTAGCTTTTAGACAAACAGTTATAATTTGCTTCTTTGTTTTAGCGCCTTTTTCTTTAATTGCATTGATAATAATGATTCCGAAAACGAAAGATGCAAGAGTATCCATTGTTAGATATCCTTCTTGGAACCCATTAAAAAAAGAGTTTGTTACATATTTTTCTGTGGGTGCTTGAAATTTTCCAATAGGATGAATAAAAGCTACTAGAACTAGAATTCCGATGAATGTTAATTTAATTGGCGTTAAGAATTTTCCGACAATATCGACAATTTTCGCCGGATTGAGAGAAAAAAAGCATGTAATGCTGAAAAATATAATAGTAAACACAAGTAAAGCTATAGAACTAGAGCCTTCAGAAATGAAAGGTTTAAGTCCGATTTCAAAAGAGACGTTACCTGTTCGTGGGATAGCAAATAAAGGTCCAATAGCTAGATAAAGAACAGTTGTAAATACTAAACCAAAGATAGGATGTACGCGACTTGCTAATGATTGTAAATCTTCCTTTCCAGAGAATCCAAAAGCTAGTACACCAAGTAAAGGCAAGCCTACTCCAGTAACTAAAAAACCTGCATTTGCTGACCAGATATTTGCTCCCGCTGACTGGCCAAGCATGGCAGGGAATATTAAATTTCCAGYTCCAAAAAATAATGCAAATAACATTAAACCAATGATTACTATAAAAGAAAACGGTACTTTGTTTGACACGGTGAAACCCCCATTAATAATATTCTTCATAAAAAATTAAATTTTCAGACAACTAAACCTGCAAATAACTTATCTTTTTTGTATTATAAACAGTCAAATTACATATTTCAATATAAAAAATAAACTTTTTTAATAAAATTTAAAAATTATCAATTTTCCGTTCATTATTCATTATTAAAATAAAAATAATATTAAAAAACAAAATCTTTATTCAAATCGCGTACATTAAGTAGTTTAATACGGATATTTTTTTTGAAAAGATCATAAATAATATTCAAAACGCGTATATTATTCTATTAATTAATGGGATTTAAT
>NZ_JBFULJ010000821.1:0-1715 GCF_056400385.1 Priestia sp. P5_B4 | reverse complement strand
GCCTTATATTTCTTTTTCTTAATTTTTTTTAGTTCTTCCAAAGATAACCGAAGTGTTTTTGCTGAGACAGCTTCCTCGCCATGTGGTCCTGTACTTAAAATTTTATGGTCTGGAATATTTTGATTAATTGTATTGTTTAGCGTTTCACTTAGGATTGTCAAAAACTCTTGTACATGAATGGGCTTTGTCAAATAGTTATCAAAGCCTTTATCCAATGTATATTGAATATCTTTTGGCATTGCATTTGCACTTACAGCGATGACAGCAATATCTTTCGTTTCTTTGCCTGCTTTTAAAATTTCAAATACTTCATATCCGTTAATATCTGGGAGGTTAATATCAAGAAGAACCAAATCTATTTTTTCGTTTGCTACAATTTCTATTCCTTCTTTTCCTGTACGAGCTGATAAGAGCGTATAGGAAGGCTGCGATTTAATGATGTTACTTACTAAGTGCAAGTTGGATTCGTTATCTTCAATATATAGCAAACGATAGTTATCTTCCTTCTTATTATTTGTTGGAGGAAATTCAGTTTGTTCACCCCATTGTATGACAGTCTTTAAATCATTTGGAAGAGGAAGACTAAAGCAAAACTCACTTCCTGTTCCTTTATTGCTTGTTACATTAATCTCCCCTCCCATTAGATGCACCAGCTGTTTAACTAGAGATAATCCAATGCCTGTACCTTCTTCTTTTGTACTTTCAATTCGATAAAATGGAACAAACACTTTAGTATATTCCTCTACAGAAAAGCCCACGCCTGTGTCTACGATATGAATGTACTGCTTATTCTCTTGTAAACGACAGAAAACGATAACTTTTCCATTTTCTTGATTGTATTTAATAGCATTATCAAGTAGGTTCAGCAATATTTGTTTAAGACGTATAGGATCAGCAAGAACGATCATATCTTCCCATTGATCCAGTTGGCTATAAATACTAATATTCTTCTTCTTAGCCAATGGTTGTACAATATTGATACATTCCTTGATGACAGTTAGAAGATGAACTTCCTCTATAGAAATCTTTAAATTTCCTGTTTCTATTCTTGACACGTCTAAAATATCATTAATTAAACTTAGTAAATGGCTTCCTCCACTTAAAATCTCCTGTACAAAATCACGCTGTTGTTCATTTAAAGATTCATCCATCTCCAATAACTGAGCAAAACCCAGAATTCCATTCAGCGGCGTACGCAGTTCATGACTCATCTTTGACAAAAAACTTGATTTGGCCATGTTCACTTTTTCAGCTTCTTCTTTTGCCTGAATAATAACTCTTTCCATTTTTTTTTGTTCTGTGATATCCTCAAACTCCCATAAGTAGCCTACAAAATCATTTTCCTCATTTAAAGGAAAACAATTGTAGCGTAGTGTCATACCTGTATCTATTTTAATCTCTTTTGTAGTTCTCGTTCGTTTTTCTGTATTTTCGAGCTTAATTTTATTAATTTCTTTATCTAAAAGGTAATGTAAATCCGAAACGTGCATCCCAATATGGCAATCAATTTCCCCCTTCAACTGGAAAAGATCATAAAATTTCCTATTTAAGAGCCTTATTTTTTTATTGCAATCTGTTACTGCAATCCCACTATCTAACCGATCAATCAAACTACGCTGGAATGCATAGGAATTCATTAATTTTCGTTCTTGTTCTTTTTGAAGAATGTCCTCTTCCATAATCTTTTTGTTAGTAATCTCCACACAAGTTCCGAC
>NZ_JBFULJ010000820.1:0-1725 GCF_056400385.1 Priestia sp. P5_B4 | reverse complement strand
AATAAAGAGATTCTAGCCCCGTACCATGTCCGGGTGTACATATCTCTGCCTAAGTCATCCGTTCCAAACCAATGACTAGCTGAAGGAGGAAGATTTTGCTCTGTAAAAGAAGCTTTCGTTACACTGTAGGGGGAAGACATAGGACCGAATATAGCCATCACAGCGAGAATGACTAAAAAAAAGAGACCTAGCATGGCCAACTTGTTTTTTACAAGCCTGCGCCAAGCATCATGCCAATAAGAAAGACTCGGCCTTACAACTGCTTCAGCTTCAGATTTCTTTTTTTTCTTTGGCACAAACCACTCATCAGGAATTTGCTTATACTCCTGTTTTTCCAGCACGTTATCCCTCCTTCTTATACAGTTTGATTCGTGGATCAAGTATTCCGTAAGCAATGTCTACTAAAAAAAGCATAATGATGAGAATCGAACTGTAAAAGACCGTCGTGCCCATAATTACCGGATAGTCTCTCGTATTAATACTGTCCACAAAATATTTTCCCATGCCAGGAATAGCAAAGATTTGTTCAATAACAAATGTGCCGGTTAATACGCTGGCCGCAATCGTTCCAAGAACTGTTATAACGGGCATTAAAGCATTTCTAAGCGCATGCTTAAATACAATTTTTACTGGTGAAAGCCCTTTTGCACGCGCTGTTCGAATATAATCTTGAGTTAGTACTTCTATCATACTTGAGCGAGTCAAACGTGCAATAATAGCCATAGGACCTGTGGCAAGAGCTAGAGTCGGAAGAATCATATGTAAAGGGCTCGTCCACGTAGCGGCAGGTAAAATTTTCAAATTAACAGAAAGCTGTTGAATTAACAACGTGGCCATAACAAAATTTGGAACCGACAATCCGATAACTGCTATGCTCATCGCCATGTAATCAATTATTCCATTCCTTCTAAGAGCAGCGATAATGCCTAGTGTAATACCGGAAATTACCGCAAGAATTAACGTCACCATTCCAAGTTCAAATGACACAGGAAACCCTCTTCCTAGAAGGTCGTTAACCGTTTGAGACGGCTGTTTAATGGAAGGACCAAAGTCAAAGGTAACAATGGATTTTAAATAAAGAATATATTGCACAGCTAGCGGCTCATCTAAGTGATAAAATGATTCCAGGTTTTTTTGAACTGCATCGCTTGTCGCTCGTTCTTCATTAAATGGAGATCCAGGAATCGAATGCATTAAAAAGAAGGTTAAGGTCACAATTACCCACAGCGTAACAAGCATGGATAAAAATCGTTTCAGAATATAACTTTTCACCTTTATCCCACCTTCTAACAGAATGTTGTGCGCGTAGCTAATTCAGTCATAACAAGCATGGCCTGATAAGCTTCTAAAATATCTTTTGCTTGAAACCGAACGGTCGTCGTTCCAGGCTCAATTTCTGTTCCCGGCATTAAATGCGCCCACTCTGCTTGACCGTAATTTGCAAATTCTATTCGTAAGGTTGGATGTTTAGGTGGAATTAAAGGTTTAACAAGGTGTTTGTGTTGAATAGCTGCGGCTGTTTTTTCATGAAGTAATTGTTCTGCTTTCTTAGGGGTTAATGTTTTGGCTGCAGAACGTGAAATGGCCTGTTTGACGATAGCAGTCGTCACGTTTGGAATAAGCTGCTGTGCTTCCAGCGCCGTTTGGTCATCACCGGCTACCATTAAAACTGGCACGCCGTAATAGCCTGCGACGTATGCATTGAAGCCTAACTCTCCAATATTC
>NZ_JBFULJ010000819.1:0-1727 GCF_056400385.1 Priestia sp. P5_B4 | reverse complement strand
ATTAGACACTATCATGTAACAATAAAACATTAAAAATTAAGGCTATTTATTCAACAAATTTCTTCTAAATTTCTGCAATATAAAGCTTTTTATATAACTAATTACGGTTTAATGTGGAAAAAGAAAATTCAAAGAATTATTGTTGATACTTTGAGGAAACTACTCAAAATGCTGAGGAGTATCTCCCATCCAAAATTTAATTAACCTACAGAAATAGGGAGCTTTTCTGCTGTTCAACTTGTATATAGTATACATATTATAGTTAATATAATGGGTTTTAATGGAAATGAAATATATTTTGTGAAAAATACTGTATTCTATGTTTTATTTTAAATTAGATAGGGTAAAGTATATAGATGGATTGGAATTTTACAAGAAACAGTCTTTTGTAGATCTGTTTCTTTTTTTTACTTAATAAATATAGATGAATAGTGAATTGTTATGCTTTTATTACGTAATCACGATGTTTAGTAGGTGAAGAACAGGAAAAGCTACTGTCGAGGCCAGTAGCTTTTTTTGTTAACTAGATAAATTATCTTGGAGAAGATAAATAATATATTTTAGGGTCTCTTAGATCTAGATAACAAAATGTCCTTCGAATTGAGGTAATGATTCATTAAGACTAAGTTATTCCTCATAGTAGTATGCATGACAATTTTTATTAAATTAAGGGTTGTATTAATCAATTATTTAACTTCCCCTCTATATATTTTTGTAGTTTTTTTCAAAAGACAACGGACCTCCATCCACCTGTATAAAGGTAAAGTAATATCCTTGAGCAAGATTAAGTGAGTTGTTTTTTCTTTTTTATATAATTTAGTACGACTTCACGTTCATCTTCAAATAATAGGTTTAAATGATTAATTTTAGATATAGGTTGCCAGAAATATGAGTCTACAATCGGGACTTTCTTTTCTCCAGCTACTATTTTAACTTCAAAATAGGTCATGTGAACATCAACATTATAGGTAGTAGACCTATTCTCGTGTATTTTTTTTACTATCTCTACTTGATAACCGGTTTGATTCCATACTTCTCGAATACAACAATCTTCGAGCCTTTCATATCCTTCGATAGCACCAGAAGGAACAGACCAACGCTTGGGCATGTTGGGTTTCTCTTGGGAGACCATTAATAATTCATCTTTATCATTTAAACAAATTATTGCAAAACCACTACACGTATTCACTAAGATCTCCCCTTAACAAAACATTATAGGCATACAGGTGTTTCTTATAAATAGAACTTAATCAAACTCGATTATATTCTTAAACAAGTCCTTTAAAAAAGTTACAGCGTGAGCTTAAACACAGACGATTTCTTTATTTGGTAAGTGTAACTTTAAATACCACTTCTGTGTTATCTGCTACTTCAGCTCCTTGATAAAATGTACTATGGGAAACACTATGAGCTGTRAATCTTTCACTCGTTTCAGGGATCATGATAGTATAATGAGTATTCTCAAAAAAGGAATCGTATAATTGATAATCTTGTTTACCTAAAACAGAAAATGAAAACTTAATTTGGTCTCTCCCCTTAGTCATTTGTCCATTATTAATAATTCTTTTTTCAAGTCCCACTTCTTCTTTGCTGACTGTAGACGTAGTAAGATATTTTACATCAAATACAACATCATTAATGACTAATTCTTTCACTATTAAGTCCTCCTTCTCTATTTGTTTCCTTTCCTTAATTCGCCAAAGCTTAACAGGTTACCTTTTTTCTAA
>NZ_JBFULJ010000818.1:0-1728 GCF_056400385.1 Priestia sp. P5_B4 | reverse complement strand
TTTGAAGAACACCTAGGTGAATTTACGGAAATTGTGGAGGGGTGGGCTGTAAACAGAAGGAGTTGAAAACGACCTTTAGCTCTTTCTGTTTACAACATCTCCTTCTTTTTCTTCTAGTTCTCGTTCATTTTGCTCTTCATGAAACTCTTCTTCTGTTTGTGCAGCAAGATAGTCAAACGGCGTATAGTAATTACGAGGAATCTTTCGGTGCCAAACTGTTTTAACAATAATAATCAACAGCGGAATACTCACCGTTAAAATAGCGACTAAAACTAGTAGCGAAAAAATCATAAATTATTTCCTCCTGCTTTATGAACCATGCCTCCTGAAATAACAAAGCGGATATCCTACACCCATTCACTTATATTCAATCTACATTTACCGTCATCAGTATACGAGATTCATGAGTAACAAAACCGTTCTTTTCAAAAAAACGTTCTGGTTTGCCTTGGCCTCTTTCAGTAGACACGTAGACTTCTTTCACTTCTTTTTGTATAAGTAACTCGTTAAGGAAAGATAAAAGACTCGTTCCTATGCCAGTTTGCTGAGTGCTGCTTAACACACAAATTTCATTTACATAAAACGTCTTATAGTTCGCCCACTGTTCTTCATTTCCTACTATAAATCCTATGAGTTTATTATTTTCACTATGAAAGAAACCTATCCCTATGTAACCTGGAGTTTTACTGATATCGTATAAACGAGCATAAGCAGTGTTTATACTCCAAGGCTCATTCCACGGTGACCCACTAAAAACATTTGTATAGATGATTGCTGCTTCTTTAAGATCTTCATCAGTCAATAGACGAACTTCGGCTTTCATCGTGTTTCCCCTTTTCCCATCAGCATGCTTGAAACTCATTAATAACGTTTAACAGCTCTTTTAAATCCTCTATTACATACGAATCTGTGAAACTTCCGTCAAAGAAAACGTCTTTTTTCCATACAGCATGCATACCTGCGCCTCTTGCGCCAAGCACATCATTTTCTGGATGATCCCCGATATATACACTTTCTTCAGCCGACACATCGAGCGCTTTTAACGCTCGCAAAAAGATATCTTTTTGCGGCTTTTTAATGCCTTCTTGCTCGGAAACAAGTATAGTATCAAAATAGTGATCAATTCCAAGCGCTTTAATATTCATCCACTGAAAGTCCGTAAAACCATTTGTGATCATGCCTAGTAACAACCCTTTTTTCTTTAGCTCTTTTAGTACATCCTCCATATGTAAAAACGAAACGCAGTGAGCTGGAAAATAGTGAAGGTAATCATCTAGCATCCCTTCCCACGTTAAACTTGGAATATCATATTCAGTCAAAAGCTGCTCATATACTTTATCTTTCCATACGTAGCCTTTTTGATCTAACTCAATAAATCTAGATGTGTACTCTTGCTTCGGTATGAGTGCTAGTTCTTCACTATATCTCTCGTACTGATCTTGAATAAAAAGCTTCAGTGAACTGTCTCGATCTAATAATGTCCCATCTAAATCAAAAATGACGGCTTTAATCATGTTTTTCCTCCTCTATATGTAAATCAATTTAACGATTGGTTAATTATAACATTTACGACTGTAAAACTAATAAACCATATTTAATTCTTTCCTGTAAAAGAAAAAGGAGRCCTACGGTTCGGGGCTCCTTTTCTTGGATACACTTTATTTTTTTATACTTGAATTAATAGATGTATCTATAAAATCATTTACATATTTGCTCATTTCTCTGTAC